>NZ_JBHUSG010000029.1:0-119690 GCF_042673745.1 Kitasatospora sp. NPDC057015 | reverse complement strand
CGCGTAGACGACGGGGAAGCTGACGCCGCGGCCGGAGCAACCCCCGCGAGCGCGGGGCCGACCCGGCCGGTTGCCCGGCGAGCAGCCACGTGGGGGAGCAACCCCCGCGAGCGCGGGGCCGACCCGCGCATGCCCTTGTCGGGCAGCAGCGTCAGCGAGCAACCCCCGCGAGCGCGGGGCCGACATCGCCAGGGTCTTGAACAGGGCCAGGGTCTTCGAGCAACCCCCGCGAGCGCGGGGCCGACGCACTGTGGCTGTGGGCATGCCTCTCCCCCCGTGGAGCAACCCCCGCGAGCGCGGGGCCGACACCAACATCACCGGCTCCAGCTCGCCGCAGACGGAGCAACCCCCGCGAGCGCGGGGCCGACACCAACATCACCGGCTCCAGCTCGCCGCAGACGGAGCAACCCCCGCGAGCGCGGGGCCGACCTCGCAGAGCACTGCCCATCCCGCGCAGTCAGGGAGCAACCCCCGCGAGCGCGGGGCCGACCAGCTCGGCCGCCCGGTCGGCGCCGACGCCGAGGAGCAACCCCCGCGAGCGCGGGGCCAACCCCCTCTCCCCGGGCCCCTTCCGGAAGGGGCTGGAGCAACCCCCGCGAGCGCGGGGCCGACGCGGCAGGAGCCGCCAGCTCGACCTGCACCATGGAGCAACCCCCGCGAGCGCGGGGCCGACCTCGACAGGTACGCCAGCGTCGACGACCTGCTGGAGCAACCCCCGCGAGCGCGGGGCCGACAGGCCGGCGGCCTCGATCGCGGCGATCCGGCGGGAGCAACCCCCGAGAGCGCGGGGCCGACTTGCCGCCACCGGGGATCCAGCCGCCCGGACCGGAGCAACCCCCGCGAGCGCGGGGCCGACGTGAGGGTGCCGTCGCTGTTGATGTACGCCGGGGAGCAACCCCCGCGAGCGCGGGGCCGACAGGCCGGCGGCCTCGATCGCGGCGATCCGGCGGGAGCAACCCCCGCGAGCGCGGGGCCGACTCGCCGCCTACCCGTCCGAGTCCGCCCTGGTAGGAGCAACCCCCGCGAGCGCGGGGCCGACCGGCCGGCGCCTCGACGAGCTCGGCGGAGACGAGAGCAACCCCCGCGAGCGCGGGGCCGACGTCGCATCCCTCAAGCTGGAGTACACCGGCCTGGAGCAACCCCCGCGAGCGCGGGGCCGACCACGCATAGCGGCGTCTGCCGGGGGTCTAGCCGGAGCAACCCCCGCGAGCGCGGGGCCGACCAGCGGCAGCCGTGGTGGAGGTAGGTGCCGCGGGAGCAACCCCCGCGAGCGCGGGGCCGACAACACCTGGATGGCCCGGCGCTGCCACTGCTCGGAGCAACCCCCGCGAGCGCGGGGCCGACCTGGCGCGCGCCGATCAGCAGCGCCGCCTCCCGGAGCAACCCCCGCGAGCGCGGGGCCGACCTTCGCGGCAGTCAGGGACGCCGCGGCGAAAGCGAGCAACCCCCGCGAGCGCGGGGCCGACGCTCGGTGATGGCGCCGGGCACCGTGCTGTGGGGAGCAACCCCCGCGAGCGCGGGGCCGACTCCTGGTCGAGCAGGACGGCGGCCAAGACGTCGGAGCAACCCCCGCGAGCGCGGGGCCGACTAGCCGCACGCAGCGCACTGCCAGAAGCGGCCGGAGCAACCCCCGCGAGCGCGGGGCCGACTCCATCAGAAGCTGCGACGCCTGGACGCGGACGGAGCAACCCCCGCGAGCGCGGGGCCGACTAGCCGCACGCAGCGCACTGCCAGAAGCGGCCGGAGCAACCCCCGCGAGCGCGGGGCCGACTAAAGCCCCCCGACGAACGAGTGCCCCGGATGGGAGCAACCCCCGCGAGCGCGGGGCCGACGAGCCGCCGCTCTGGACGACGGTGCTGCCGGTGGAGCAACCCCCGCGAGCGCGGGGCCGACGAGCCGCCGCTCTGGACGACGGTGCTGCCGGTGGAGCAACCCCCGCGAGCGCGGGGCCGACACCGCGTGCCCGGGCGACGCCCGCGTGGAGCAGGAGCAACCCCCGCGAGCGCGGGGCCGACGGACCTGGCGGAGAAGGTCGCCGAGGCCCTGCGGAGCAACCCCCGCGAGCGCGGGGCCGACGTACGCCCGGGCGTCGGAAGAGCTCAAGCGGTAGAGCAACCCCCGCGAGCGCGGGGCCGACTCTGCTGGTCAGCCGCTGAAAGAACGGCTGACGGAGCAACCCCCGCGAGCGCGGGGCCGACGCGGTAGGTCTTGGCGTTCAACTCGGGCTCCTGGAGCAACCCCCGCGAGCGCGGGGCCGACCATGTGCGGCTTCTCTCGATCAGGGTCGGTGGGGAGCAACCCCCGCGAGCGCGGGGCCGACACCTGCTCGCATCCCAGCTCCGCGAGCACCACGGAGCAACCCCCGCGAGCGCGGGGCCGACCCGCCGTACAGGGCGGTCGGGGGGGCGGAGGCGGAGCAACCCCCGCGAGCGCGGGGCCGACCCCACGCGAGCCTGAACGCCCTCATGGAGAAGGGAGCAACCCCCGCGAGCGCGGGGCCGACCGGTGGACGGGCCGCCGCCGGGCGGTCGAGGGGGAGCAACCCCCGCGAGCGCGGGGCCGACGTCTCGGCGGCCAGGAGAGCGTCGCCGGACAGGGAGCAACCCCCGCGAGCGCGGGGCCGACACTTGCTGACCTGCAGTGCTTGGCTTCAGGGGGCGTCGGTTGAGTTAGTTCGATTCGACGGCAACCACCTGATGATAAGTCGTATCATCCTCATCCTTCTTTGCTTCAAGGCGAGTTGTCAGTGTCGGGTTCTAGGCTCTCGAAGCGTACTCGGACACGGAGGTTCGGAACGATGCTTGGGGACCGCTGGCAGTGGTATCCACCGGAGGCCAGGGGCTGGCTGGGAGCTCTGTGGGGCAAGTCAGCGGGGCGCGCCGGTGGGACCGCCAACCTCTTGCTGTCGCACATGCTGGACACTGCCGCGGTGGCCGAGGTGGTTTGGGACCGCTACCTGCCGCCGGTGACGCAGTGGCGGTTGGATGCTCTAGCGGGGGGCGCCGGTAAGGGGCAGCGTCTGTTCTCTTGGTTGTGCGGGATCCATGACTGCGGCAAGGCCACTCCGGTGTTTCAGCATCTCGACGCCGCCGGCGAGGCTGCGGTCCGTCAAGCGGGGCTCACCTGGGACAAGTACGCCGTGAAGGCATCGTCTTGGCGGCACGACAAAGCCGGTGCTCGCGTGCTGAGAGCGTTGCTCACCGAAGCGACGTGGTCGAAGGAGCAGGTCGGCTGGGTCTGGCCGCTGGTCGCCGGCCACCACGGGCTGATCCCGACGCTGGGGCAGCTGAGCCCACCGAAGAAGAACGAAAAGCTGCAGGGAAGCAGCCAACCCTGGAAGCTCGCGCAGTCGGCACTGGTGGAGGTGTTCACCCGGGAGCTCGGGTACGGGGGCGAGTCGCCGCTCGCCGCCGTCGAACCTCTGGGGGTGCCGAGCCGTGCGATGCAGCTCCAGCTGTCCGGTTTCGTGGTGATGGCGGATTGGATCGCCAGCGACGAGCGGCACTTCACCGGCGTGTCGGATCTGGCGAGGGTGACGATGCCCCAGGCGCGACAGCGGGCCGTCGCGGCGTGGTCGAGCCTCGAACTGCGTGGTGGATGGGGAGCGTTGGCGGTGCCCGGTCCGGAGACGTTCCGGGACCGCTTCGACCACGGCCCCAGGCCCTCGCAGGAGCTGGTCCTCGACGTGGTGCGCCGGATGGGCGGGCCGGGGCTGGTGATCGTCGAGGCACCGATGGGGGAGGGCAAGACGAAGGCGGCACTGGCCGGGGCTGAGCTGATGGGTGCGCGTCACGGTGCGGACGGGATCTTCCTGGGAATGCCGACCCAGGCGACCACGGACCCGATGTTCACCCAAGTCCGATCGTGGCTGCGCGAGGTCGGTGAGGGACTGGAGGACCAAGTCGCGCTGCTGCACGGCAAGCGGATGTTCAACAAGGAGTGGCGGGGCCTGCTGGAGGGCGTGGGGGAGTGGGGGCAAAGCGCCGACTCCCCCTACTCGTCGGTGGGGGAGGACGAGTTCGGAATGCGGACGGACTGCTTCGACGGCTGCGAGGGCGGGGAACGCAGGGCTCCTGCCGAGTGGTTCCTCGGGCGTTGCCGTGGCCTGTTGAGCCCGTTCGCGGTCGGTACCGTCGATCAGCTCCTCTACACCGCGACCCGTACCAAGCACGTGATGCTCCGTATGGCCGGTCTGGTCGGCAAGGTCGTGATCCTCGATGAGGTCCATGCCGTCGACGTCTACATGTCGCAGTTCCTGTTGGAGGGCCTCTGGTGGCTCGGACAAGCCGGAGTTCCGGTGGTGCTGCTGTCGGCGACCCTGCCCCCGGAGCAGCGTCGTCGTCTGGTCGCCGCCTACCTGGCCGGCACGCAGTCGGCGGAGGTCTCGGCGATGCTCGATCTTCCCGAGCCGGAGGGCTATCCGAGCGTGACGGCGGCCTGGCCGGGACAGGATGGGAGTCCGGAACTGCTGGTCGAGAGCACCGAATCCTGGCGTGAGGACCTCCGGGTGCGGGTCGAGGTGCTTGACGAGCCGCCGGTGCGGACCGAATCCCGCACTCCGCAGGGCGATGTCGGGGCGGCGGCGGACGTCACCGTGGTCGACTACCTGAGGGAGCGGTTGGTCGATGGCGGATGCGTGCTGGTCATCCGCAACACCGTGGCCCGCGCCCAGTCGACGTTCGAGAGCCTCCACAGGGAGTTCGGCGCGGACGTCCGGCTCCTGCACGGCCGCCTGCACGCGGGGCACCGGGCGGACCGCACGCAGGAGGTGCTGAAACTGCTCGGGCCGCCGACGCAGGGCGTCGAGCGTCCCGACAGGCTGATCGTCGTTGCCACCCAGCTCGCGGAGCAGTCCTTCGACGTCGACGCTGATCTGCTGATCACGGACCTCGCACCGATCGACCTGCTCCTCCAGCGCATCGGACGTCTCCACCGCCACGACGGAGTGAAGCGCCCCACTCTGCTGTCTCGGCCCACCGTCGCCGTCACCGGTGTGCACCTCGACGACGATGGCCCGCCGCAGGTCCTGCGCGCCTCCGAAGGGATCTACGGCCGCTACCTCCTGCTACGTACGGCCGCCGTGGTCGAGCTGGCGGCGAAGGCTGGAGAGGGCGCGTGGAGCATCCCCGGCCAGGTGCCGGACCTGGTTGCCCGCGTGTACGGCACCGATCCCGTCGTCCCGGCGGAGTGGGCTGAGGTCGAGGCCCGGGCAAGGCGTGGCTGGGAGGAACGGCAGGCCAAACGTCGTTCGGAAGCCGCCCAGTACGTGTTGACCCGCGCCGGGGAGCATGGGGAGCCGACCTTGGCTGGCCTGCACTTCGGAGCCCACGGCACGCTGGTGGAGGGGCAGTTCGAGGCGCTCGTCCGGGACGGGGACCGGAGCGTGGAGGTCGTGCTGGTGCGCCGTGCGGAGAACGGCTTCAGCGCGATGACGGGCCGCAGACTCGGGCCGAACGGCGAGACCGCGGCCGAAGTGGTGGATGACGTGCTCTCCGGAACGGTGCGCCTTCCCGCCAGGCTTACGGTGGCCGCCGAGCAGGCGCTCGGTCCGTTGCCAGGTTGGCGTGACCATCCGTGGCTGCGATACGGCATGGCCCTCGCACTTGACGAGCACGGCGTTGCAGTTCTCGGTGACTTCCGTCTGCGCTACGACGACCTGCTCGGCCTTGTGGTGAGTGGGGGACGCCCGTACCAGTAGAGAGCGTGGGTGGAACGGACGGGTTCCGTTCCACCCACGCGACTCCAACCCCGCGAGCGCGGGGCCGACTTGCTGCCGTGATCGGCTCACAAACACGGCCAGGGGCCATTCCCGCGCACGAAACCCGCGGGACCGAGGGGCAATTCAAGCATTCCCCTCACACCGGCTCTCCACCGGTGCCACGATGAATCTGCAACAAGCTAAACAAGGCCAGTTGGGAGTGCAGCGCGTGCCTGGGTACAATCTTGTCGACGAACCGTGGCTGACGGTACGGCCTGTAGGGGGTGGGCCTCCTGTGAAGCTGGGGATCGCCGAAGTGCTGGCCCGGGCCCACCAGTTCGAGGGCCTCGTCGTCGAGTTCCCCACCCAGCTCCCGGCCCTCCTGCGCCAGGTCCTGCTGCCTGTCGTTGCCGACGCCACCGGAGCGCCCCGGAGCCTCCGCGAGAAGGGTGAACGGCTCACCCAGGAGGGCGGGTTCACAAAGGACGAGTTGGACGAGAAGCTCCTGCCTTACCTCGGCGAGCACCATGCGAGTTTCGACCTCTTCGATCCGACGGCCCCGTTCGGGCAGGTCGCCGGCCTGCGCACCGCCAAGAATGAGACGAAGGGCGCTGCCGCCCTCGTGGCGACCGCGGCGAGCGGCAACAACGTCCCACTGTTCGCCAGCCGCACCGATGCCGACCCGCTCGACCTGACAGCTGCCCAGGCCGCCCACTGGCTCCTGCACGTCCACTGCTGGGACACCGCGGCGATCAAGACCGGGGCCGTCGACGACCCCCAGGTCAAGGCGGGCAAGACAACCGGAAACCCGACCGGCCCGCTCGGCCAGCTCGGCGTCATCGTCCCCACCGGGCGCACCCTGTACGAGACCCTCCTGCTGAACCTCCCGGTCACCCCTCCCGACAACCTCGGTGTCCCGCAGTGGAAGCGCGGGCCGCACGGTCCCGGGTGGAAGCCCCGTGCGGCCGAGGGCCTCCTCGACCTGTGGACGTGGCAAGCCCGGCGAATCCGGCTCATCCCGCACCGGGATGAAGCCGGGCAGCCGAGGGTGGACCGGGTGGTCATCAGCGCCGGTGATCGGCTCGTGCCCATGTCCGAGCTGGAGCCGCACACCGCCTGGACGTTCACCGCACCCACCAAGAAGTCGACCTCGGCGCTGCCCGAGCGCCGGCCGCGCCGCCACACCCAGGGCAAAGCCGCGTGGCGGGGTCTGGAAGCCCTTCTCGCGCCCAGCCGGCAGAGCACTGACGGCTTCGAGACCAGCATCCTGCTCGACCAGATCAGCGCACTCCAGGAGGACGACCAACTCCCCGCCGACTACCCGCTGCAGGTCGAGACCTTCGGCATGGTCTACGGCACCCAGTCCGCCGTCGTCGAGGACGTCATCCACGACGCCATCCCCTTGCCGCTGCTGGCTCTTCACCAGGACAGCGGATTCCACCAACTCCTCCTGGAAGTCGCCGAGCAGGCGGAACGGCTCGCACAGGCCGTCAACAACCTGTCCGCCGACCTGCGCCGGGCTGCCGGAGCCGACCCCATTCCCTGGGACAAGGGCCAGCGCCCCGGCGAACTCCTCCTGCACGCCCTCGACCCCCTGGTGCGCCGCCTGCTCGCCGGTGTACGCGACGCCGGCACCAACGAGGAGGTCCTGGACCAAGGCCGACTCGCCTGGGAGCAGGTCGCCCACCGCCAGGCGTGGGACATGGCGGACGTGCTCTTGCTGGCAGCACCCGCCAGTGCCTTCGGCGGCCGGACGCTCGACCAGCCCGGCAAGGCGGGCAAGACTCAGACCTACCGGCTCGGCACGGCCGGCGCGAACTTCCGGCGTCAGGTCAGCGAGATCCTCCCGCGCCACACCGACGCCGTACGTCAGGCGGCCGCCGCCCGGGCGGCCGAGACCGGACCTGCCCTCGACCCCGCCCCTGGAGCGGACTTTGACTACTGAGCACACCGTCACCGCCAAACGGCACCGGTACTGGGACGAGTTCACCGCCCCCGACCACACCTGGCGCATCGACCACCGCACCAAGCAGCCGCGCCGACCGCCGGGAGAGGACCTCGCGGCTCTGCGTTCCGGCCTCGGGCGGCCCGTCATGGACAGCCCGAAGATGTGGCCGTTCTACAGCTGTGAGGTCAACGACGTCCTCGCCCTGCGCGACGAGGTCTCCGATGAGCAGAAGGCCGAGCACGCCGCTCTCGCCCTCTACGGCCTCCACCAACAGAGCCAGTCCAAGCCGATGCACCGCCGAGGCGTGAAACTCGGGGAGGCGCTGCGGGCCCTGCGCCGCAGTGGAAAGTTCCGCGAGGAGGCACTCGACACCCGGGTCGCTCAACTCGCCAACGCCACCAGTGTGTCAGCGCTGCTGGTCCACCTGCGCGGCCTGATCACCCAACTGCGCTCCGTTGGGCAGCCGTTGGACTACAACCACCTGATGGCCGATATCCAGGCCTGGCACTACGCCGACCGCCGCCCGCAGGTTCGCCTCAAGTGGGCCATCGGCTACCAGGCGTGGAAGGACCAGGCGCCCACCGACTGACCGCGCCCGACCTGTCCATCACCAACGGCACCGTCACCCATCGAGGAGAAGCGCATGACCGACCGCCTCTACATCGACGTGCACATCCTGCAGACCGTCCCGCCGGCTAACCTGAACCGGGACGACAACGGCAACCCCAAGGAAGCCTACTTCGGCGGCAAGCGCCGTTCCCGCGTCTCCTCCCAGGCCTGGAAGCGCGCCACCCGCATCCACTTCGCCGAGAGCCGTGACCGGCAGGACCTGGCCACCCGGACCAAGCGGATCGCCGCCCAGCTCGCCAAGGGCATCGCCGAGCGCACCGGCATCGCGGCCGAGGACGGGCAGCGGATCGCCGACGCGCTGATCAAGTCGACCGGGATCTCCGCAGGCAAGAAGGAAGGCGACACCGCCTACCTTCTCTTCTACGGGCGCCGCCAGCTGGACGGCATCGTCGACCTGGTTGCCCACTCCGCCGCTGACCTCGCTGCCCTCGACGCCAAGGCCCTCGACGAGGCGGCCAAGGCCCTGCCCGTCAAGGAGCAACTGCAGACCGGGCACCCCGCCGACGTCGCACTTTTCGGCCGGATGGTCGCCGACATCCCCGGCCTGAACGTTGACGCCGCCACCCAGGTCGCCCACGCCATCTCCACCCACGCCACCGAGCTCGAATTCGACTACTACACAGCCGTCGACGACGAGAACGAGGCCGACGAGACCGGCGCCGGCATGATCGGCACCATCGGCTTCAACTCCGCCACCCTCTACCGCTACGCCACCATCGGCCTGCACCAGCTGCGGGACAACCTCGGCGAGGACAAGGCCACGCTCGACGCCGTCGACCTGTTCATCGACTCCTTCGCCCGCTCCATGCCCACCGGGTACGGCAACTCCTTCGCCCACCGCACCCGCCCCAGCCTTGTCGCCGTCGTCGTCCGCGCCGACCAGCCGGTCAACCTCGTCTCGGCTTACGAGAACCCCGTCTCGGCGAGCCGGGGCATCGTCGCCGAGTCCGCGCGCCGCCTCGCCAGGGAGTTCGCCACCGCCACCGAGCAGTGGGGCGACAGCCCGCTGTACGTCGGCATCTGCCACACCCTCGGCACCGCCACGGACACCGACGAGACCGGGCAGAAGCTGGAGGATGCGTTCGGTGAGAACCGCACCTTCACCGAGCTGCGCGACGGCCTGCGCACCATCCTCACCGAGCGGGTGAACGACAACTGATGCCCGCCGAAGCCACCTCCGTGCCGGCCCCGGAGCAGGAAGAGGACCAGGCGGTCCTCGCCCTGCGTCTGGCCGGCCCCCTTCAGTCCTGGGGCGACCGCAGTGCCTTCAACCGCCGTGACAGCCGGCCCCAGCCGACCAAGTCCGGCGTCGTGGGACTGCTCGCCGCTGCCGCGGGATACCCCCGCGAAGCGGACATCACCGACCTGGTCGGCCTGCGCCTGGGCGTGCGCGTCGACCAGCCCGGAACCCTGCTGCGCGACTACCACACCGTCAGCGACTACCGGGGAAGGCCGCTCCCGCAGGCCGGCGTCAACGCCAAGGGAATCCAGAAGCCGACCTCCCCGGCCAAGGACACCCACGTGACCCATCGCTACTACCTCCAGGACGCGGTATTCGTCGCCGCCGTCCAGGGCCCGATCACCCTCGTCACGACGCTCGCCGAGGCGATCCGCCGCCCTGCCTTCCCGCTCGCCCTCGGCCGGCGCTCCTGCGTCCCCACCCAGCCGATTGTCCTCGGCGCGGTCCGCGACGCCAACCTGGAGGCCGTTCTGGCCGAGGAGCCATGGCAGGCGGGCGAGGCCGCCAAGAACGCCTACCGCCGCCGCTACCAGCGGGGGCCGGAGCCGTTCTCACCGCACCGGATCGACCTGGCCGCGACCTTCGACGACCCGTCCGGGGAGGACACCCTCCAGGACGTGCCGCGCTCCTTCGCACCCCGCGAACGCGGCTTCTCCACCCGGCGGATCCGCCACGCCTGGCTCAACGTCCCCACTGGCCTGCCACCGTCCCCCGCCCAGGCCGCCGACACCGCGCAACCGGCCGCCGTAGCCGGTGGCCACGACCCCTTCGCCCTGTTGGGCTGGTGACCCGATGACCTACCTCTCCCGCGTCCGCATCAACCCCCTGCGCGCGGCCAGTCGCAACCTGCTCGCCAACCCTCGCTCCCTGCACGGCGCCGTCCTGGCAGGCATCCCCGACACGGCTCCCGGCGATCGGATTCTGTGGCGACTCGACGCCGACCACCCCCGTCGCCCCATGTTGCTGGTCCTCACTCCCTCCAAACCCGACTGGACCCACATCGTCGAAGAGGCCGGATGGCCCGATGCAGAAGGCGAGCACTACGCGATCCGCGACTACAGCCCGCTGCTCGCCCAGCTGGCCGTCGGCCGTGAGTTCGCCTTCCGGCTCACTGCCAGCCCGGTCCAGAACACTTCCACGCCCGACAAGGCGAGTCCGCACCGGACGAGGTCAGCCGCCGACCTCAAGCACCGTTCCTACCGCATGGCCCACCGCACCGCCGCGCAGCAGCTCACCTGGTTCCTGGAACGCACCACCCGGTGGGGCTTCACTGTCCCAGAGAGCCACACCGACCGTCCCGCACCGGGTCTCGAACCGGATGCCGCGGACATTCCAGCCGACGCGCAGCCCACCCGGGAGGTGAGGATCACCGACCGCAGCCGCAGCACCTTCACCAAGCCCGGCACACGCACCCCCGTCACCCTCACCACCGCCACCTTCGAAGGGCAGCTGCGCATCACCGACCCCGTCCTCCTCCAGGCTGCCCTCCTCGGCGGTATCGGTCCTTCCAAGGCGTACGGCTGCGGCCTACTCACTCTCGCTCCGCCCCCGTCGCGGGAGCCCTGAGCGATGGCCGACATCTGGTGGAAAGCTCACCCGCACGACCTGCACCGCCTCGCCGACCGCGTCTCCAGCGTCTATGTGGAGCGCAGCCACATCGACCGCGACGAGAACGCCGTCGTCGTCATCAACAAGCGTGAGACCGTCCGCGTCCCCGCCGCGATGGTCGCCGTGATGCTCCTGGGTCCGGGCACCCGCGTCACGCACGGAGCCGTCAACCTGCTCGCCGACTCCGGCACCACCGTGTGCTGGGTCGGCGAGCAGGGCGTGCGCATGTACGCCTCCGGCATCGGCCCCAGCCGCGGAGCCGCCCTCCTCAACCGCCAGGCATGGCTGGTCAGCCGCACCAAAGAGCGCCTCGCGGTCGCCAGGAACATGTACCGGATGCGGTTCCCCGGTGAGGACGTGGGCACCGCCACGATGCAGCAGCTCCGCGGGCGCGAAGGCGCCCGCCTGCGCAAGCTCTACCAAGCCGAATCCCGGCGCACGGGAGTCCCCTGGAGCGGGCGTGAGTACAAGGCCGGCGACGCGAACGCCGCAGGCGACGACGTCAACCGGCTCCTGTCGGCGGCGAACGCAGCCCTCTACGGCATCTGCCACGCCGTCATCACCGGCCTCGGTACGAGCCCCGGGCTCGGGTTCGTCCATACCGGCCTGGCCACCTCGTTCGTCCTCGACATCGCCGACCTCTACAAAGCCGAATACACCATTCCGCTTGCCTTCGACCTCGCGAAGCAGGGCCTCACCGAGGAACGCGACGCCCGCCTCGGCCTGCGCGACCGCATCGCCGAGGAAAAGCTTCTCGGCCGCATCGTCCGCGACATCAAGACACTCCTCAGCCCCGACGGTATCGACATCCCGGAGGCCGAGGTCAACGAACTCTGGGACGAACGAGTCGGGTCGGTCCAAGGCGGCGTCAACTGGGCGTCAGGAGCAAGCCTGCCCGAGGCAGTCGCCGCAAGCGACCCGGGTATGGGCGACGAGCACGTTGCCATCATCGGACCGGAATTCGACCAGGACCCACCCCAGAGCAGCCCATGACCGTCATCATCCTGATTGCAGCCCCCGAAGGCCTCCGCGGACACCTCACCCGCTGGATGGTCGAGGTCAACGCAGGCGTCTTCGTCGGCAACCCCAGTCGACGTATCCGCGACCGCCTCTGGGACCTGCTCGCCACCCGCATCGGCGACGGTCAAGCCGTCCTCGTCGAACCCGCCAACAACGAACAGGGCTGGACAGTGAGGACCGCCGGCAAGGACCGCTGGAAGCCCATCGACTTCGACGGACTGATTCTCTCGGCACGTCAGCGCCGATAACATCGCAGGTCACGAAGTGTCGGCCCCGCGCTCGCGGGGATCTATCCGCGAGGCGCCCCCGGACCGTGTGGTCCGGGGGGTCGGCCCCGCGCTCGCGGGGATCTATCCGCCCTGCTGGCCGCGATGCGCACCTCCGGCCAGTCGGCCCCGCGCTCGCGGGGATCTATCAGTGATGGAGGGGTCGTCCCGGGCCGGGCCGTAGTCGGCCCCGCGCTCGCGGGGATCTATCCGGGGTGCTCGCCGACTTGTTCGGGAGCGAGCCGTCGGCCCCGCGCTCGCGGGGATCTATCCAACATCGGGCAGATCCTCACCGACGACGCCCAGTCGGCCCCGCGCTCGCGGGGATCTATCCCCCGCGCACGCGTGCTCAGAATTACGAACGGGGTCGGCCCCGCGCTCGCGGGGATCTATCCGCCTCACCGAGCTGAAGGGGCAGGCGTACCGCGTCGGCCCCGCGCTCGCGGGGATCTATCCGGCGTCGCGGTGGACGACGTGGCCCCCGTCCCGTCGGCCCCGCGCTCGCGGGGATCTATCTCCGACGGCCGGTGGGGGCGCGGCCTCACCGGGGTCGGCCCCGCGCTCGCGGGGATCTATCCCACAGCTGCTTCTCCTGGGTCTTGCGGACCAGGTCGGCCCCGCGCTCGCGGGGATCTATCCCCGATGTGCCGCACGCTTTGGGCCATCACGGGGTCGGCCCCGCGCTCGCGGGGATCTATCCCGCTCGCCGCAGTGCTCGCACGTGCCGGGCCAGTCGGCCCCGCGCTCGCGGGGATCTATCGAGGGGCCCCGGGCTTGATCACCCCGGGCTTGATCACCCCGGGCTCTCGTCGGCCCCGCGCTCGCGGGGATCTCTCGTGCCACAACCTGTGGCACCCCCGCTACACGGCGTCGGCCCCGCGCTCGCGGGGGATCTCCCAAGGATCCGTAGTCTCAGCCCCAGCCTGAGCGCAGTACGTTATCGGCTCGACCGGAGGGCCCAGGCCCCTTTTGAAGCGGCCGTTCTCTCGTGTTTCGCGACTCGATGTCACGATCCGTGGAGAACGGCCGCTTCCGTCGTTCCGGTGGGGAACGTCAGATCAGGAGGCTGCTTCTTCTGCGGGGCTAGACGTCAAGCTGTGCGCCCCCGCTACTCCTCAGGCAACGCTGCCCGGCGCCTTGGCCGCCGCACTTTCTGCCTTCGCACCACAGCAGGGGGCCCCAAGGAAGTCGCTCACTCCCGAGCTGCCCGGAAGGTCCCTCTGGCCCTCCCGCAGAAGCTGTCCAAGGCGCGGGCGATGACACTTACGGTGATCAGGACGGTGATGGCGATCACCAGATTTGTGCCTTGGCTAAGTACCCCGGTCACCGTGTCGCCCTTGATTACGCAGATCGCAACGATCGCAGCCAGTTGCTTGTCCTGCTGTCCCTGTCGTGCAAGGATGCTGGGGATGCCGACGCGGATGCGGGCATGTCTGATCGGGAGTGGCACTTGTCCTCCTGCTTGTGAACGGGCGCCCCGTAGAAGCTTCCTAGGGCAAGGGGCGCCCTTCATCTCGTCTTGAGGCTCACCACGGTAGCAGCATCTTCGCCTTGCTGTTGGTTAGATGACGCATGCTCAATGCCCTTTCTAAGTTGCGGAGTTGGGGCCACTTCATTGACTGCTCTCTGAGCAGGGCAAATGCTTCTCCTGTCGGATCACGCCACCGGTGGGTCGGGGGTGGTCAGACATGAAGAGACAGGTGGCCGAGGCTCGAGAGGCCCGGCCACCTGTCATCTCGCGGCGGTCAGGCCGCCATCAGGCTATCCCTGCGAACGCAGGGCCGATGTGTGGAGTTGGGGCTACTTCGGAGCCATCCCCGCGAACGCAGGGCCGAAGCTCCTCAGGTAGCAGTATCCACCTAGGCTTGTTGTCTAACCTCGCGGGCCACTCGACCAAGCTCAGCTTCGACGCACATCCTTGGTGTGCTGGTCAGGCTGGGAAGGTGGTCGCGCGTTTGGCGGGAATGCGGCAGCGGAGGCTGCTGGGCAGCCTGCGCATGCTGTACGAGCTCTCCCGCAGGCCTGGCGGGACGTCATGCGGGATCCGGTGGATCATCAGAACCGGCCTGTGGCATCGCGGACCACAATGCCGGCGCCGATCCGTTCTATGAGCTCGTGGGCGGCCCGTCCGGTCAGCACGACGAAGTTGATCGCAGGCGCTCTTCGACACCTTGGGCGGGACCGGTCGGGGCAGGGGCGCTGGGCGCTGATGGCGGGGATGGTCGATGTTGCTGCGGAGAACCTCCAGATGCGGGTGGTGTATGAGCTTCGGAAGTCCGCTTGTCGACGCAGGATCCGGCAAACAGGAGGTTAAGAAGGCGAGTTGTGCGAGGTGATGACTGATGATGGTGCCGTTCGAGTGCGTTGTTCAAGTGAGTCACCTTCGGGCTTGCCCGGGTCGAACGGTGAGTTCTCGAGTACTGTGCGGGCGCGGGACAGGGCATCTTCGAACCGGCTCTGGAGGACACCAGGCAGGGTGGCGGAGTTCAGCGCGCAGGCGGCGAGTGCCCGTTCGAGTGCTATGGCCCGGCCGGGTGCCAGGCGGCTGTGGATGCCGGAGTGGGAGAGGAAGTCACGCAGGGCGTAGCCATCGCCGGAATCACCTGTTCGGCTGGTCAGAAGATCGAAAAGGTTTCGGGCGGCGGGCATGTCCGGGTCGGCCGCGTCGAGGGCACTCAGCGACAGGCGGGTGCTGAAGACAGTCAGACCTTCGCCGCAGTGAAGCGCGAGGCATTCGTCGATCCCCGCTTCGGCTGCGTGCTGATCACCGGGGCTGCACAGCGCCGTCAGGACGGCGGTGACGGCGTTCTCCCAGGGATCGCCCGGCGCGGTCTCCTTCAGCAGCACGAGGGCGCCAGGGAGGTCGCCCGCGGTGGCGGCGGCGAAGACGGCGACCTGGCGGCCGTCGAGCATACGCAGGCCGAAGCCGCGGTGCTCCTCGATGTGGCGTAGGGCCTCCGTCCAGCGGCCGGCGGCGGTGAGGGCGCGGGTGCCGTCGGCGATGACGACCCGCCACAGCCACGCCCGGACCTCGCCACGTTGCTGGGCGGTCTCGGTAAGGCGGGCTGGGACGGTGATGCCGTCGAGCGTCGCCTCCGTGGTGGTGGTGACGGCCTCGTAGAGGTTGAGCAGAAGCTGGTGGCCGCGCTGGTGTTGTCCGGCCCGGATGTGAAGGCGGGCGAGGTTGACGATCGGCTCAAGCCCCCGGATCGCGCTCATCGCTGGGAGCGGCCCGCAGTCGAGGTAGAGACGGGCGTGGCGGTGGCACAGCGAGCGGGCGTAGTTGGGCAGGCCGAGATCGGAGGCCAGAAGAGCGGCTTGGTTGAAGACGGTGGATGCCAGGCCCGGGTCCTGCCGGTGGGCGGCCGTGTCGGCCAGCTCGCGGAGCCGGCCGACACGGGCGTCGAGGGGCAGGCACGCGGGTCGGATCCTGGCGACCAGCGGGAAGCGCCGGGCGACGGGTCCGGTCGGGTGCACGTGGGTTACTCCCAGATGATGGTGATCGGGTGGTTCGGTCGCTTCAGGACGAAGATGCCGGCGGCCGGGTCGGCGGTGGCTGGGGCGTCGGGGAGTTCGAAGCGCGGAGCCCGGTTGCGGTAGCCGGTGTTCCAGGTGCGGATTTCCTCGGAGACGAGGTCGGCGAGGGCGGCGCCGTCGGGGCCGTGCCCGATGACGCCGGTCTCGTAGGTCCTGCGGCCTTCGGCATCGGGGGCGGCCGGGCGCAGGGTGAGGTAGGCGAGGGAGCCGTCGACCACGGTGGCCATGGTGCCCCAGCCGAACATGGGGGTGATGCCGCGATCGCGGGCGGTGCCGGTCACGCTCATCCGCATGAGGGAGTTGGGCAGGGTGAGCGCCAGCCAGAGGTCCTGGTACTCGTAGGTGGTGCCGGCGGCGATAGTCACCCCGGTCCAGCGCTCGTGGAGGCCGCTGTCGAGGACGCCGAGCAACTGTTCGGCGTCGATCGCCTCCTCCTGGTCCTTGTGGACCTGGAGGGTGACGTCGCCGTCACGGGTGAGCGGGACGGTGCGGCGGGCGTCGTCCATGCTGCCGCGCAACGGCATGAAGACGGCGAGCTGGTCGTCGACGGACACCCAGCCGTCGTCGCCGCGCTCGAAGGCGATGGTGCGCGACGCGGTGCCGCGGAGCCGCAGCGGCAGGACGATTCGCCCGGTCGGCTTGACCTGCTGGAGCCACGGAGTGGGCATCTCGCTGGTGCTCACGGTGGCGATGACACGGTCGTAGGGGGCTCCGGCCGGGTGGCCGAGGGCGCCGTCGCCGAGGACGGCTTCGACGTTGGTGATGCCGGCGTCGGCGAGGTGCTTGCGGGCTCCGTCGACCAGGTCCTCGTCCACGTCCACGGCCACGATGTGGCCGTCGGGACCGACGATGGTCGCCATGTATGCGGCATTCACCCCGGTGCCGGCACCGGCTTCGAAGATCCTCTCGCCAGGCCGGGCGTCGAGCTGTTCGAGCATCAAGGCAACGATCGCGGGCTGGGAGGCCGCGCTGATCTGGGTGCCGGAGCCGTCCGTCTTGGTGTAGGTCGGGTTGTCGGCGTAGGCGGTTTCCAGGGGGAAGCCGGGCAGGAAGTGTTCCCTGGGTACGGCGCGGAAGGCAGTCTCCACCTCCGTGATGGTGATGGCCTTCTGGTCGATCAGGCGATCGGTGAGCGCGTCACGCAGCTGTCGGGGGTTGGGGGCGGCGGTGTCATCGCTGAGCGTAGTCATGCGGGCGACCTTAGTGGTGGCGGGGATGGCTGGCTGTGAGGACGCGGAGCCCTCGGCGGATTGGAAGACGGCATCCAACGCCCTTGCGGTCATGGCGGCTTGGTGGGTGGTCGGCAGGCCGGCCCGGTTGGCGTGGAAGAGCAGGTGGTGTGCGAGGACGGCGCGCAGCCCGCGGGTGAGGCGGCCGTCGCGGGCCAGGTGTACGAGGTCCTGCCCTGCCTTCTCGAAGGCGTCGATCCATGCGGAGTGGCCGGCGAGCGGTGCGCCGTCACGGGCGAGGCGGTGGGGGTCGAGACGCATCAGGTGGTGCATCGCGGCGGTCAGAGTGGCTGCCCGATCGACGGGAAGGGGACTCGGATCGCCCCGGAGTGCGGCGAACTTGGCCCACACGTCGCCCTGTTCGAACCAGTCGAGGCCGGCCGCGCGGAGCATGGCTGAGACCAGGACGACGACCGTCTCGGGGCGGCCGAGTGCCGGCGGACCCTGGGCGGTGGCGCGAGTCAGAAGATGCACGCTGTCGGTACAGAAGAGGCGGTGGGCGACCTCCATCGCTTCCGGTCCGCCGAACGCATCGGTCTCCGGCTCGTAGATCTCCTTGTTCCACCGCGCGACGAGTCCTTCCTCGGTGAGCGTGTCCAGCAGTGTTGCGATGGCGGGAACAGGTGCGGCGGCGCGGTAGCGGAGCCGGAAGGGGTTCTTCCGCATGTACCACCAGTCCTGCAGCTCGCCGGCCTGTTGGGCGGTGGCGAGTACGGGGAGGAGGCGGTGGGCACTGAGGGGCTCGGTGGCGCCGCGGTCGGCGAAGGTGATGTCGTGCTGGATCCAGCTGGTGGTCATCGAGTCGTCCTTGTTCAGGCAGTCAGGAAGCAGCCGTCCCAGCGGGTGGCCGGGGTGGTGCCGGTGGCCGGGGCCAGCAGGGCAAGGGCGGTTCCGGCGGCCCCCTCCAGGAGGGCGGGCCCGGCCGAGGCGACAAGTAGGTGGGCTTGTTCCTCGGGGTCGGTGTGCGGTGGGTGGGTGGTGTCGAGGAGCAGCGAGGTGGCCGAGCCAAGCCGAGCGGCGTTGCGTGGAGAGGCGTCCTCGGCGGCTCGATGGGCGATGTGGGCGAGCCCGGCGTAGCCGTGGCAGGCCGACATGTCGGTGGTCGCGGCGAGGGCGCGCGGGTCGAGCAGGGCGGTGGCGAGGGCGTTCTCGGCTCGGTGGCGCAGGTGTTGGTCGCCGATCGCGATGGCCGCGAGCTGCTGGGCTCGGGCCACCCCGGCGGTGCCGTAGCACCAGCTGGGTCGCTGTGGCACGAGCGGTTTTCGGTCGGGGCCGGCCAGGTGTGCTGCCGTGACCCAGTACGGCCAGGCGTGGTCGTCTCGCCAGAGCTCCAGCCAGGTGAGGATGATGCGGATCGCCTCGCGTTGGCCTTCGACCTCGACGCCATGTCGCAGGGCCAGTGCGAGCAGGGCGAGGGGGCCGGCGATGCCGTGCGCCATGCCGTTGTTGGCGTGCCCGGCGGGGAAGCGTGGGTTCGGTTCTCCGGACGGGCTGGCGGCGGTCCACCAACCGGGCAGCGTCCGGCGATCGTGCTGGATGTCCTCGGTGAGGCGGGCCAGGTAGGTTAGGATCTGCCGGATCGCCTCGCCGTCGGGGGCCCGGTGCAGCAGGACGGCGCCGATGCCGGCGAGGCCGCGGATGGTGTCGAACTCGGCCAGCGTCGGTAGCTCGCCACGGTCGATCCGGGCGAACGCCCGCTCGCAGCGGCGTACGGCGTGGTCAGCCACCGTACGGTCGAGGCGGACGAGGGCCTGCTGGTAGGAGCCGGGCCGAGCCTGGGCGGCGCAGGCGAGCGCGTGCAGGAGCGCCGGGGCTCCGTAGTAGTGGTAGCTGTCGGTTCCACTCGTGATCGGGACACTGGCTGCGGCGGCCAGCCATGTGTGAGCCGGCTCCCAGGGCCCTCGGCCGGTGGCCGCACGTTCGATGTGGAGCAGGGCGATGCCGGGGGCGCCGTGGGCGAGGGACTGGCGCCATTGAGGACGGGACCTCCACGCGGCGGGTGCATCGGCAGGGTCGGCGAGCAAGTCGGCGATTCGGTCGGACAGTCGGAGAGCGGGATGGGGTTGTGGGGTCACTGGTCATCGTCCCGGGAGAGGCGGGCGACGGCGGCGGCGCGGGCCAGGTACAGGACTTGGGCCTCGTCGTCGAAGTCGATGTGGTGCGCGCGGACGTAGCTGCAGTGCAGCAGGGAGCCGAGCACGTCGTCCGGGTCCACTCCCGTGGTTTCCGGCCCGGGGAAGTGCTGCCGGTAGGCGGCGAGGGCCTGGTGGCGGTCGTTCCAGGCACTTGTGATCGCGGTGCCGCCCGGCTCGGCGCGCAGTGCTGCCCAACCGTCGGCAGGATCGGCCAGGCGTACGGCCTCGCGGAACACCGGCCGCGGGACGGCTGCCGGAGGCTTGCTGGGGACGTTGGCGGCGAGCCAGCGAAGTCCGGCGGTGGGGGAGCCGGTGAAGCCGGTCGCGATGGCGACTGTCTGAGCGGCGAGCAGTGCCTGCCGCCCAGGCGATGTGGGCTGGGAGAGCTGGGCGAGGACGGCTGCGGAGTCTGTGCGGAAGACCTGCTCGGCCGCGGTCCAGGCCGATCCCGCGCCCCAACGACCGGTCTCCGCGTACGAGGTCGGGTACATCACCTCGGACAGGAGCCCGGACCGGTGCAGCTCGGCGGTCCAGTCGCTGATCACGGCGGCTGCGGGGCCGAAGCCGGTGGGCTCGGGCAGGGCGATGCGCAGCCGCAGATGCTGGCGTGGGTCGCGGAAGCGGACGAACCACCAAGGCGGTCCGCCCAGCCGCTCAAGGAGGTCGGGCAGGTGCCTGGTGAGCACGGTGTTCTGGCGTTGCAGGTCGCCGTAGAGCGAGGCGAGGAGAACCCGGGATGTGCCGGGCGCCTCGCCGTGGCCGCGGCCCAGGAGGCGGGCCGTCGTCGGCTTGGGCAGGCGCGGCCAGGCTGGAGGGTGGTTGGCGGTGACGGGGACGACGATCTCGTGTGCCCGGCCGCCTGCCCAGCCGAGATCTGCCGGTTCGGGAGCCTCGGCAAGGACGGCATGGGGGGAGGAGTCGAGGTGTGTGCGCAGCAGGGTGCGGTGGCCTGGGTGGTCGAGGTCGAGTGGTAGACCTTGGCTGTCGGCGGCCAGCATGACGAAGCGCGGTGTCCGGGACCGCTCCAACCACGCGCTGAGGGCCTCGTCCCACTGCTTCCAGGGTGCGTTCCTGGCGGGGAGTTCGGCGGAGTTGAGCCGCCAGGTGGCGGGGGAGAGGATGACGCGGCCTTGCCGGAGCCTGGGCCGGAACGGCAGGGCGCTGAGGGATCCCCAGGAGAAGCGGGTGACCTGCGCGGTTTGGGCGCGGGACAGTTCGGTGATGAGTCGGGCCAGCGGTGGGGTGTGGGTCCGGAGATTGAGGGCGTGTGCGGCGGTGGCCTCGACGCGCACGCCGAGCACCGGTGCGGCCAGGTACATCCGCCGGCCGTCACAGCCGACTGCCAGGTCCTCCGGTCGCAGGACGCCGTCGGTGCTCGGGCGGTGCTCGGCGAGGCTGATCATCAGCCGGCCGGGCGCCAGGCCGCGGGCCACGTGTCCGGTGGCCGGGTCCAGAGGAGGGAAGGACAGTTGTGCGGTGATGGCTTGCTCGTCCATCGTCGGCAGGCTGGTCAGTACATCGGAGAAGGCGGCCTGGTGCTCGGGGGCGAGCAGGTGGAGGAAGCGGCCGACCGAGACACCAGCTGCCCGTGAGACGGAGACCACCTCCAGCCGGAACGCACCCCGGTTGAGGGCCTGCTGAGTGTGGGCGTGGATGCGGGCGACAACCTCCAGGTGTGGGGGTAAGCGTGGCTGGTCCGGGCCGGGGGCGAGCGAGTCGAGCAGAATGCCGTCGAGGACCACCTCACAGCGGCCGTCGAGGGCTGCCTGCTGGGCGAGGGCGGCGAGGGTCCCGTCGCGTCGGTCGAAGCGCGGTGCTTCGGCGGGCCGGGCGCCGGGGTAGCCATCGGGCCAACCGATCCCGCTGTCCGCCACCATGTCGAGCAGCGGGACCAGCGCGCCGCGGCCGTACCGCTCGTAGAAGCGCTGGTGATAGGCCCGCCACGCGGAGGTGCCGTTGGGGGACGCGCTGAGCCGGGTGAGCAGGCCGGCCGCCCTGGCGGCTTCGTCGGCGACTGCCTGCGGGAGGACGAGGTCGGCGTCCAGCCTCAGGTCGACAGCCGTCACGGGGCGTTCCCGCGTTCCAGGACTCATGGTGGTGGCAGTGGTTCGGGCGAAGCCACGGAGGGTGCGGTCGGGCGTTCGATCGTGCTGGCCGAGAAGAGCGCCGACAGTGCGGAGACTCGTGAGCAGCTTGCCGACGGCCGCGAGCTCGTCGGCGCCGGCGCTCTCCAGAGCAGCCAAGAGGTGCTTGAGCGGGTCCGGCTCGGTAGCCGGGGCGTGGAGGTTGGTGATCAGGGCGCGGCAGGCAACGAGTTCGGACAGGATCCCGGTGATCCGTTCGGTGGGTACCGCGGTGAACTCGGCGCCGAGCTTTGCGATCAGATCCTGCACGCGGATCGGGTGTCGGGCACCGGCCAGGGCGGACGCGACAGGGAGGGTGTGGCGGAGGGTAGTTTCCGCCACCGTCGTTCCGACGGGTCCGGTGACGGGCCGGTGAGGAACCACGAGGCGGCCACCACGTACATGGACGGTGTCGTTGGTCATCACGTCCAGCCGGACCAGCAGTCGTTGCTCCAGCCGCTCGATCATGCGGCTGAGGAAGTCAGCTGAAGCCCGGGTCACCACGCGGTGGTCACCACCCCAGCGGACCTGGCCGGCCGATCCGAAGACGGCGCCCTGGACACCGGCGAAGTGGCCGAAGGGGGTCGGCCGCCCCTGGGCACGTAGCAGATAGCGCGCGATCGACAGGGCGGCCCGCCGCACGTCCCGCGGCGCCGGCCGCTCGGCGGCGACCAGGTGCTCGACGCGGCGGGCGAGGTCCGGGCTGGCCTGTGCGAGAGCCTCGACGAGGAGTTCGTCGCTCCACAGAGTGCGCAGCCACTCCACCTGCCGGTGCGTCAGGTGATGTGCCTCGGTGGCGAGGTCCGGCCAGGTGGGCACTGGAAGATCGGGGCGGGCGACGGCGCGCACCAGCGCCACGCGGGCGGCGCGGTAGGAAGCCGTGGGAGCGAGTGGACGCATGGCGGACCTCGGGGCTCGGAAGCGGACGGGTGTGCCGGCCGGTGCACGGGGACCTGGTTCGTGCACCGGCCGGGCGGCGTCAGTGCAGGCCGGTGGTGCAGGCACCGCAGGTACTGCCGCAGCCGTCGTCGGTCAGCACCTGCAGGCTGGCCGCATCGGCCGTCTCGACGGTGCGGATGTCGAGGTCGAACTCGTCGGCGACGCCGGTGAGCGGGGCGACCAGGCTGTCGGCCGTGATCTTCTGAGCCATGTGGTTCCTCCTGTTGGGATTTCCCTTGCGGGACCTGGCGTCGAGGTGCGGGATGCGTCTCGCATCACCAGGAGACGGTGAGGTGTCGGGGCAGCTGAAGGTCGGGACTCACCCGGGCGGGTTCAAGGTGCGAAGCTCGTCGAGGGCGGCGACTGCCCCCGCGGTCAGGGGCAAAGCGGGACGGACGAGCACGCTGCCGTCAGGGAGCGCGGTGAACGGCTCTGCTCCGTTTGCCGCTACACAGCCGCTTCCCCCGGCGCCGACGGTTCGGCGCCGCGCACTGACCAAGGCGCGGAAAAGCCCGCCCGCAAGCCGGTCAAGAGGTGCGGATCCCCGAGCGCGCGCAGCAGCAGCCGTTCGCCTCGGAACGCCGTCCGGCCGTGCAGGAAGCGATGGTTGTCCAGGACGATTCCCTGCCCGGCGGCCAGACGCAGCCGGGACGCGTGGCGGTCGATGACCAGGCGTAGGGCGGGCAGATGTACTTCGGCCGCCGGCGAGAACCGGGCGAGGGAGTCCTGGCGCAGCTGCAGGCGCCACCGGCCGCCCGGAAGTTGTTCCAGCACGGGCGTGAATCGTCCGTCCGCTCCGCCGAAGAACGCGGCCCGCGGCGCCGCAAGAGCCTCCAGCGCAGCTGGGTGGAACGCGGCCAGCTCCGCGAGGACGGCCCGGCCGTCCACCAGCAGACTCTCCCCGCCCGAGTCGCCCGCTCGTGCGCACGCCAGGAGAAGGAGACGCGGCGGTCGCGGGTACTGCGCGGATTCGGTGTGCAGGTCGAGGCCGCCGCGCCCGAGGCCGGCGAGGCCCACCCGATCTACGTGGCGGCCCGTGTCGCGGATGACGGTCAGCCCGTCGGGGTCGGCATCACGATGCGGCCATAGCCCGGACATCATTTGCTTCGCCGCGTACAGGACGTCGTCACGCCCGCCCAGCCTGCCGAGCCGCACCACGCCGCGCTCTCGCAGCACCGCGTCGGCTCGCCCTCGCGCATCGCTGCCCAGTGACGCCGGGGTGAACTCCTCATCCGCGGAGGCGGGTGCGGTATCGGGATACGGCATGGTGGATCCCCCTCGTGAGACGTGGCGGACGGGAGACGGCACACTCTCCTCGCCTCGCCCTCCCCGAGTGAAGTGACAGATTGTCAAAGCCCGATCACCAGAAGTCGGGAGTCCGGGGCGCCGGACGGCTGCTACGTTCGACGTGCCCGTGCCCGCCCGCGCGCCGTGGAAGAAGAGATGACTGATCAGCTCTATGTGCCGCCGAAGTTCCCGATCTCGATCAAGGGTGTGGTGCTCGACCCGCAGCGCAGGGTCCTGCTGCTGAAGAACGAGCGCCAGGAATGGGAACTGCCGGGCGGGAAACTCGAAGGCAAGGAGCGGCCCGAAACGCGGGTGGAGACCGAGATCCGCGAGGAATGCGGCTGGACCGCCACGGCCGGCCCGCTGCTGGACACGTGGATGTACGAGCCGCTGCCCGGCCGCCTGGTCTTCATCGTCACGTACGGCTGCACCGCGACAGACGCCCACCGGCCCGCGGTCGTGAGCCACGAACACAAGGAGGCCGGCCTCTTCCGGCGCGACGAAGTTCCCGGCCTCGTCATGCCTCAGGGCTACAAGGACTCGGTCGCCCGGTGGTACGAACTGCTCGACCGGAGCTGACCGATGGGCCGGCCGGACCCGCACGATGGCATCCGCTGGCACTGGGCCACTCCCAGGGCGCAGGCCATCCTGAGCCGCCGCAGGCTGCCCGAGATCCTCGTCTTCTACCGCGAGTTGCACCACCTGCCACAGGAGGAACTCGGCACTCTGCTCGGGTACTCGACCTCCTACATCTCCCGGGTCGAGACGGGCAGCAGGACCATCACCGACGTCGTCGCCCTGCGGCAGATCGCCGAACGCCTCGCGCTGCCGCCCCACGTCCTCGGGGTCACCGACGACGCCGACGGGGACCACCGCGCCATGGTCCAGTTCGCCGACAGCGTCCTGCGCCTGGCCGAGATCGCCCGTCAGGCCGGCAAAGCAGCTGCCGCCGTCGACGAGCTCTGGCCGCTCGTCGCCCGTCTCGAAGCAAGAGCAGCTGACGGTTACACCGAGACCGACGTGCTGCGCCTGCTGGCCCGCGCCCGTGTCGGCCTCGGCGTTGCGCTCGGCCACGTCCTGCCCGAGGAACGCCTCGCCACGGCCGCACGCTGGACCGGTAAGGGCACGGCGATCACTCGTCGGCTGGGCGACCGCGGCCTGCACGCCTTTGCCCTGCGCCACCACGGCAACGAACTGCGCAAGGCCCGCATGCTGGGTGCCGCACTGGATCGGCTGACCCTTGCCCGTGACCTCGCCGGCACCCCCACGGAACGGGCCGAGGCCATCATTCTGCTGGGCCGGGCAGCAGGCAACGCCGGGCACGCCGCCTTGTTCGACTCGGCCGTGACCGAGGGGCGGCGACTGCTCGACGTTGCATCGGTGACCCCGCTGTTCTCGGAATTCACCCACCACGAAGTCCAACTGCGAGGGCTGGCCGCGGTCGGTCGTATCGGCGAGGCCGTCGCCCTGCTGGACCGTGCACCGAGTCCGAGCCTGCGGACCAGCGCGCAGTGGCAGATCATCTCCGCCATCACCGCCGGTCAGGTGCTGGCACGACGGGGCGACCGCAGTGCTGCCCGCGAGCAGATGACCGCCGCCGTCAAGGGAGCGGCGATGCATCGCCTTCCGCACCAGCTCCAGCGGGTGGTGCGTGCGAGCCAGGACCTGCCCGATGTCAGGGAGGAGGCCGAGGAGGCTCTCAGCCGCCTGCGTGCAGAGATAGCTGCGTGACGATGCGAGGACGGGATTCACGAGGAACCTCCTTCTGCAGTCGGGGGAATTGCCGTGCGAACGGTGCTGTGCGGTGGCGGAGTTAAGCGTCGGCAGCAGCGTCGACGGCGGCGAACGGGACGATGGGCGGCAATGCCGGCGTGGCCTCGACCGATTGGTTGACGACCTGCCCGAGAAGACCCAGGACGATCACGTGGCCCGCTGCCCAGCACGCGGTGATTGCCGCTCCGAGGGGGTCCCGTTGCCGTCCCTGTTCGGGGGCGCGCCTTCCGGCCGTGCCATGAGAGCTCGTCGACGGCCGGCCGCCTGGCTCTGTGCCGACCGGGCCGGTGGCTACGGGGACTTCGAACCAGACGATCGTTCCGCCGCCCTCGACGACCTCTGTCCCGTGGTCGATGGCCAGTTGAGCCACGAGGAACAGTCCGCGGCCGTCCTCGGCTTCGGGACCGGCGATCTTCCTACGGGGCCGACCGCGGCCGGCGTCGAGCACCTGGACGCGAAGACGGCGGGTCGGGCGTATGAATGTGAACTCGATCGTGAGTGTCGCCGAGGGATCGTCCCCGTGGCTGCCGTGGACGACGGCGTTGGTCGCGAGTTCGGACACCAGCAGGACGACCGTGTCGGCGTCGTCCGGCGGCAGTTTGACGCCGACCTTCGCCAAGGCGACAGGAACGTGTCGGCGGACTTTGGAGATCTCGGATGCCCTTGCGGGCGTCGAGAAGGATTCAGCGGTCAAGACGAGGTCCTCCGGTTCGTGCAGGTCGCCCGGTTCGTTCCGTGGAAGTCCGGCGCCTGGTGGTCGATCGCAGGTGCCGTAAGGTTCGCGAGGGCACCGACCGGCGACAACAGGAGGTAGTTGCGGGTGAGGGCGGAAGTCACTGGCGTCGTGCCGTCCAGCAGAACGGAGCAGTAATCAGTTACTGGTTCCGGCACGCTCCGTACGCCGGATCACTACGCTGAGAAGCCGAAGCCGACAGTCGAGGGGGTGACTGGGATGGCCCACGGCCTGGTCTGCGCAGAGCGCCTTCGCGCCGAGGGGACGGCAGGGGATCGGAGCATCCAACGAATCGTCGATGAGCTCATCGACTGCTGTGGGGTCAGCCGCCTGCGGGCCCATCGGCTCGCCCATGGCTGGACGTTGAAGGAAGCCGTGGACGTCTTGATCGAGCTCTGCGACGAGGAGGGCATCGCCCGTCCCAGGCTCGACGCCGACCAGCTCGGGCACTGGGAGACGGGCCGGCAGCCCCGCGCAGGGACGATCGACCTGCTCTGTCGCCTGTACCGGACCGACACCACCACCCTCGGGCTCATGGGGGACTACCGTGGCTGGGGTGAAGCCGCGGAGGTGCACCACCGCCCCGTGTGCGCCGCGCTTGGGAGTACACCTGTGCGCCTGCCGACGCAGGCCGGCTCGCGCCATGCTGCAAGCGATTCGATCAGCTCCCTGGTGGACTCCGCCCGCAGGGCGGTAGAACGCACCCTCGCGCTGACGACAGTGAGCACGACCCAGCTGGAGCTCCTGGACGAGCGTGTGATGGGCCTGCGCCGTGACTACGTGTTCACGGCGCCGGCCGTGATGCTCGGCCGGCTCCTGGGGGATCTGGAGGAGATCCGGCTGCATGCGGCGGAACGCCAGCCCGCGAACGTTCAGGTACGGCTGTCCGAAATGACCGCAGTCGTGTCGGCCCTGATCGCGGACGCGTTGATGAAGCTGGGAAGGTTGGACGATTCCGAGCGCTGGTACGGGACAGCGCGCATGGCAGCCGACGACAGTGGCAGCGTCGACCTCAGGGCCAGGGTCCGCGTTCAGGCCGCGATGTTGCCGTACTACTACGGTCCGCTGGAGAAGGCCGCCGAACTGGCACGCCAGGCCCGACTGCTCAACCGAGGGCGTCCCACGGCCACGGGCGCCCTGGCAGCAGCGGCCGAGGCGCGAGCGCTCGCGCGGCTGGGCAGGACGGCGGAGGCCCACAGGGCGATCCACCACGCACAGGACATGTTCGAACGCTGCGACCAGGGCGACCCCGAGGACGCGTGGGGCTTCCCGGAGCGCCGCCTTTTCCTCTACCTCAGCGGCACCTACACCTACCTCGGCGAAACCGGCCGGGCACGCGCCGCGCAGCAGCAGGCGCTCGTCCTGTACCCCGACCGCACGGGGATCGATCCGGCACTCCTCAGACTTGATCAGGCCGTCTGCCTGATCAAGGAGCGAAGCCTCGCGGAAGCCTGCCAACTGGCCGGCCGCACCTACCTTCAGGTGCCGGAGGCCCACCGAACGGAGATCCTTGGCTCCCGGGCGCGGGCGGTGATCGACATACTGCCGGACCGGCTACGTACGACGCGCGCGGTTCGCGAACTGGGCGACGTTCTCGCATTACCGCCGGGAACGATGTGACAGTGAGGCCGTCGTCCGTCAGCCTTAAGGACATGAGTGCACCGAGCCGGATCGGCGGCTTCAGTGAGTCCGAAGTAGGCCACGTTCTCGACGCCGCCTGCCGCACGGTGGGCCTGGACGCGTCAGGCGCCACTGTCCTCCGCGGGCACACCAATGCCGTCTTCCTGTTGGCCTCCAGCCCGGTAGTGGTCAAGATCGCGCGGCGCGGCTCGAACGCCGAGGAGGTGCGCCGGACGGTCCGGCTGGTCGAGTGGCTGGTCGGCATGGACTTCCCAACTGTCTCCCTGCTGCCGCTGGAACAGCCGGTTCTTGTCGACGGGCATGCGGTCACGTTCTGGAAGTACCTGCCCCAGCCCGACCACCCGGTCGCGGCACAACAACTCGCCCACCCACTGAAGCTGCTCCATGAGCTGCCGGCCCCACCGTTCCCCCTCCGTACGCTCGACACGGTCGGGGCGATCCGCCGCTCCCTGAACGCGATCACGGTGCTCGCCGCCGAAGATCTCCACTACCTGTCCGCCCGTCTCGACAGGCTGCAGGAGTCCCTCTTGGGGATCCGCTTCCCGCTGACGCCGGCGCTGCTTCAGGGGGACCCGCAGCATCGGAACGCCTTGCACGACGGACCGGTTGCCGTGCTCTGTGACTGGGACACGGCCAGCTACGGGCAACCGGAGATCGACCTGGTGACGATCGAGATCCACTGTCGGAGGTTCGGGTACGGCAGGGCGCACTACGAGGCCTTCGCCCGGTCGTACGGCTTCGACGTCGTCCAGTGGGAGGGGTACCGAGTTCTTCGGGATCTGCGTGAGTTGAGGATGATCACAACGAACGCGAAGCGGTCCGCACCAGGTTCGGCAACGCTGGTGGAGGTCGTCCGCCGGATCGCCGGCCTGCGTGAGGGTGACGACGGGCTGCGCTGGCACATTCTGTGACGCTGGCGGGGATCACGGGGGAGGCGCTGCCAATGCCCGCGTCGCAGCCGAAGGGGAGCTCTGGGGGAGCGCGCCCTTCAAGGGGTGGAAGATGCGTGTCGTCAGCGCAGCAGGGCGAAGCACAGGGCCGCGGTGCCGCCCAGTGCGGTACCCGCGAGAACCTGTCCGACCGTGTGGGCCTTGAGGATGATTCGTGACCAGCCGATCGCGGCGGCGCCGAGGATGGTGGGCAGCATCTACCCCGGCGGCGAACTCCGGTGCCTGGGCCGATGCGGTTCCGCTGTCGTCCGCGAGGGTCGCTTTCGTGGCCGGCACCACAGCGGCTCGCGAGGTCGCCGCGGCGGGCCGGTTGCGTACCGCGATCCAGATCCTCTCGGACCTCGACCTCGCTCCGGAGGAGGTGCTGACCCACATTGACGAGCTCGTGCGGCGGCTGTCACGCCACTCGGTCGGCCGCCACGGCTCCCTTCCCTGACCTGTGCTCCCGGCGCCTCGCCGGGACCACAGGTGTGCCGTGCCGGGGTCTTCCGCCGGGAGGCGGGCATCACCCGGACGGCAAGGACAGGACTTGGCGGCGGGTCAATCCCTCCGGTTGGCGCGGGTGTTGAGTGCAGGTGGGCGCGGATCTGCTGGGGGCAGGGCGGGCTGAGGGAAGAGGGTGCGGTAGAGGGGGCGGTCCCGGAAGGTGGTGCCGTGGTGGGGGGAATGGTGGGCGCCCGTGCGGATCACGCCGTCCGCGGTGCGTAGGATCGCCTCCACGCGATAGTTCGGGTGGAGGCCGTCGTCGCTGAGCGTCGTGGTGAAGGCGAGATCGATGGTGTCGCCGGGGACGACCGGAATCTCGGAGTCGAATAGCGGCAGGTAGACGGAGGCCCAACTCGACTTCACGGCCAGTGCGTCGAGGGGTTCGCCGTCCGGCAGGCAGCGCAGTTCCAGCCAGGTCAGGATGCCGTCGACCGAGCCGGGGCGGTCGATCACCAGGTGCGCCGCCCGGTGCTGGCCGACCAGCAGGTCACCGTTGAAGTCGAGGACCTCCACCGGCTCGCCGGGCGACAGGACGGCGTCGACGGCCGGGTCCCGGATCCGGAGCCGGACGTCGAACGGGGCGCCGTTCCAGTCGAAGATCCGTTGCAGATAGGTGACTCCCGCCGGCGAGAACGCGGGGGTACGGCCCCCGAGCAGTCCGCGCAGGCAGGCCGGGGCGGCGAGGGTGACGGCCCGGTCGGGGACGATCGTGCCGCCCGGCACGAGATGGCGCCGGCGGGCGTCCGTGAGCACGGCCGCGGCCCCCTCGGCTCCGGCGAGGGAGCCGATGACCTCCGCGACGCAGACCTCAGCCCGGGAGCCGGACTCCAGGGCGCCGGAGGCGCCGTTGAGCAGGGTGATCTCCCGTTCCAGGCCGAGGGCGTGCAGGTTGTCCAGGGCCCCCGCGTACGAGGCGGGCATCTCCTCCATGGCCACCACGTGCCGGGCGCCTGCCCTGAGCGCCTCGCGGGCCCAGACCAGCTCCTGCCCGGTTCCGAGGTCCAGCACCGTACGGCCGGGGGCGAGTCGGCTGAGGGCCGTCCGGAAGCGGCTGTTGCGTTCCTCGTCGGTGGCGAGGACACGGTACGAGGTCGGATCGTAGATCGGGTACTCGCCGATGCTCGGCCAGAGCACCGGCGCCGATGCGGGCGCGGGGGACGGCACGTCCTCTGGTGCGCCGTCGTCCACCAGGACCCGGATCACCGCGCCGCCGGCGACCACCTCGCGGACGGCCGGGGGCCGGCCGGGGCCGTCGGTACCGGGCGGCGGCGGGTCCGTGCGAGGGTCGAGGCTGGTGTCCGCACCCGTGCTCATGCCCGCCCGCCCGGGAGGGCAGCGGTCGTGGCGGCGGCGGGGGAGGCCGGCGCGCCGAAGACGTCCTTCAGCGCGGCGTCCCGGGCCCAGGCGTCGTCCAGGTCCGCCGCGACGATGCAGTACATCACGCCGTGTTCGCCGTCGAAGGCGTTGGTCAGGACGACACCGGTCCGGGTGCCGGGGTTCCACCCGGTGCCGGTGGCGGCTAGGCGCTCGACGGCCGCCGCGAAGGAGGGGACCGACCATCCCTCCGGCCAGACTCGTTCCAGGATCACCCGGTCCTCGCCGTAGCCCGGGCCGACCACCTGCTCCCCGATCACCCCGTAGATGTGGGTGGACCCGGTGACCCGGCCGTTGTACTCGGTGAACAGCACCTCCCCGTCCGGGGTGACGATCGCGTCCGCGCCGAGCGTGCCCCGGTAGCCCAGCGCGTGCAGCGGTTCGCAGAGCCGACGGCCGAGTTCGACGAGCCGCTGGAAGGTGTGCGGCTCCAGCCCGACGGCCGGCATGATCTGGCCCACCGCGTACGGTGCCGACAGCAGCTCGCCCGTGCCGGTCAGCCGGATGCCCGCGTCGGAGATCAGGAACTCGGCGAAGTAGGCGGAGCTGTCGCGGTAGTAGCGCTCGACGACGGGGCGGCTGCGTCCGCCGCCGGTGAGCCATTCCCAGCGGTCCGCCAGGTAGGCGCGGACCTCGTCGCGGTCGCGGACCTCGACGACCCGGCGGGCGCCCACCGGCCGCACCGGGCCGCTGGAGTTGAGGATCTCGTTGCCGTGGCCGCCGGAGAGGAAGTCGTGCTTCACGATGGCCGGATGGCCCAGGGCCAGCAGCTCCAGGACGGTCGGCTCGACGGCCTCGGCACTCGTGCCGACCGTCCCCTGTGGCACCGGGACTCCGGCACCGCCGGCGATCGCCCGGAAGGCCGACTTGCTGTTCAGCAGCAAGCCGCCGGCCTGGTCCACGAAGCCGTAGCCCGGCAGCGCCGCCGCGATCCCGAGCTCCCTCACGAGCCGGGCGACCGGGACGTCCGGCCAGAGGGGGAAGACCTCCGTGACCCGGCGAGTGCCGATGGCCTCGCGCAGCTCGCGCAGGAAGACCGGGTCGGCCAGCCGGTCCGGGGAGAGCGTGCCGGTCCCCGTCGCGCCCGGCGGCGGGACCACCGCGCGCAGTGAGCCGGCCGGGACCCCGGTCAGCGCGGTGACGTAGGCCAGGAAGTCGGCCTCGGGCGCCACCGGAAGCACGAGGACGTCGCCCTCACGCGCGAACCAGGCCAGCCGTTGGACCCACCAGCCGGTCCATCCGCGGTCGGTGCGCGCGTCCTCGCTGAAGTCGTTGCCGATAAGTACTCGGGTCACTGGTGTTCCCTCCCGGACGGCCGGAGCCGGCCGTCGCGTTCGACGAGTAGGGCGAGCGTGGCGATCGTCGGAGCCCGCAGGAATTCGGCGAGCCGGATCTCGACGCCCAGGTCGGCCCTGATCCGGGTCAGCAGTTCCAGCAGTCGGATGGAGTCGCCGCCGGCGGCGATGAAGTTCGTTCCGACACCGGCGGCGGTGCCGAGGACGTCGCACCAGAGGCCGGCCACCTGCCGTTCCACCGGTGTCGTCGGCAGGTCGCTACCCGGTTCGGGCCGCTCGGGCGGTGCGGGCAGTGCCGCGCGGTCGAGTTTGCCGGTCGGCCCGAGCGGCATGCGCTCGAGCACGACGGTGCGCCCCGGGACGGCGTACTCGGGCAGTTGCCTGCCCAGGTAGTCGGCCAACTCATCCTCCTCGGCGGGGAGTCCGGCGGCGCTGGTGACGTAGGCGACCAGTCGGGGCGCGCTCCCGGGCGGTGCGTCGAGCACCACCGCGGCCTGGGCGACACTCGGGTGGGCGCGCAGCCGGTTCTCCACCTCGCCCGGCTCGACGCGGTGGCCGCGGATCTTCACCTGCCGGTCCTTGCGGCCTTCGTGGACCAGCGATCCGTCGGGGAGCCTGCGGACCAGGTCCCCCGTGCGGTAGTACCGCGTACCGTCGGGGCGGGTGCCGAAGGCGGCGGCGGTCGCCTCGGCCTGTCGCCAGTAACCGAGGGCGACGCGCTCGCCGATCACCACGAGCTCGCCGGCCGTGGCGCTCGGGCGGCCATTTGCGTCCTGGAGTTCCACCCGGACGCCCTCCACCGGATGGCCGACCGGCACCGAGGGGCGGTCGGCGTCGGCGGGACCAGCACGGTGCTGGAGGATCAGGGTGCACTCGGTCGGCCCGAGGCCGTTGACCAGCACGGCATCTGCCCTGAAGTGCCGCCGGAACTGACGTAGATCGGCTCCGACGGCCTCCTCGCCGCCTAGGACGGCCACCCGCACCGACGCCAGGTCCGGGTCAGGGTCCGGGGCAGCGCCCGGGGACGGGGTTCCTTCCACCGGCAGGTCGCGCCCGGCGGTCCTGAGGGTCTTGCCGGTGCCGTCGGTGTCGTTGAGGTCGGAGAGCAGGTGCCGGAAGAGCGACGGAGTGCAGTGCAGCACAGTGGTGCCCGCACGGCTGTGCGCGGCGCGCAGCTCCGCCGCAGGGAGCAGCGGCTCCAGGACGTTCAGGCCCGCGCCGCTCAGCAGGGCGCCGAACACGTCCATGACCGCGGCGTCGAAGGTGTAGCGCGCCGTGAGCGACACCTCGTCGGAGGGGCCGATCCGGATTCGGCGGGCGTACTCCAGGGCGTGGCCGAGGACGTTGCGGTGATTCTGCACGACGGCCTTGGGGCGGCCGGTGGAGCCGGAGGTGTGCAGCAGGTAGGCGACCGAGCCGCCGGTCGGCTCCGGCAACGGAGCCCGCGGCTCCCCGCCCTCGGGGGCGGGCCCTGTCCCCGGACGGCCGGGTAGTTCGACGAGCGGCGTTCCCTGGGCCAGCGAGCGGGCCCGCTGGGCGAGCGGGGTGTCGTACGCGATCGCGGACACGTCGGCGTCGGCCAGGATCCGAGTCAGCCGTCCGTCGGGCTGGCGGGGGTCGAGCGGGACGTACGCGTTGCCGCTCTTGAGGACCGACCAGATCCCGACGACCGCGCCGAGGTCGTGTTCGCAGAGCAGGGCGATTCGCCCGCCGGCGGGGGCCGCTGCGGCCAGTCGGTGGGCGGTGGCGTCGGTGAGGCGGTCCAACTCCCGGTAGGAGTAGGCGCCCGAGGGCCCGCGGACCGCCGTGCGGTCCGGGTGGGCGGTGGCCGTCGCTCGGAACCGGCCGGTCAGCGTCCCGTCGTCGCCCGCCGGTGGTACGGTCGCTGGCGTCGTGGGTGCCTGTGTTGCGGGTGTCTGCGTCGTAGGTGCCGGGGTCGCAGCGGGTCCGTGCCGCGCCTCGACCGGGATCGCTTGAGCCTCCATCGAACTCCCTCACCACCTGGGTAGCGGACACGGCTGGATTCGGAGACCGGGAATTGCCCGCCGTGGCAGTCCGCACACGGTCGGTCCTTCGGGTGCGTGACGCACTCCCATTTCCCGCTGTTCCCCTCATGAAATCGCGGCGCCCGTCAGTGCGTCAACCGATCATCTGAGCAAAGGATTTGCGCACGGACGTCGGGAATGGCGAGACGTTCTCGCGGAAATGCGCGGTGCTCCGGAAGCAGGCCCCTGCGGGAAAGGCGTCCGGCCCTGCCGGCGGGCGCCGGAGCGCGGGGCCGGACACGGGCCGACGCGGGGGTGGGGTCAGGCGCGGGCGCCCTCGCCGTGCCAGGAGCGCCAGAGGGCGGCGTAGGCGCCGTCCAGTCCGAGCAGGTCCCGGTGCGGCCCGCTCTCCACGATGCGGCCGTCCTCCAGGACGACCACCCGGTCGGCGTCGTAGGCGGTGTGCAGCCGGTGGGCGATGGAGATCACCGTGCGGCCCTGGGAGACGGCCGCCAGCGACCGTTCCAGGTCGCGGGCGAGCCGCGGGTTGAGGAGTGAGGTCGCCTCGTCGAGGACGAGGGTGTGCGGGTCGGTGAGCAGCAGCCGGGCGAGCGAGAGCTGCTGGGCCTCGGCCGGGGAGAGCCGGCGACCGCCGTCGTGGAGCGGGGTGTCCAGGCCCAGTTCGGTGACCCAGCCGTCGGCGCCGACGGCCGTCAGCGCCCGGTCGATCTCGCGGTCGTCGGCGGTGGACCGTGCCAGGAGGAGGTTGTCGCGGACGGAACCCCGGAAGACGTGGTAATCCTGGGTCACCATGGCGATCTCGGCGCGCAGTTCGGACCGGGACAGGCGGTCCAGGGGAAGGCCCGCGACGGTGATCGAACCCGCGCGGGGCCGGTCGATCCCGGCGATCAGCCGGCCGAGGGTGGATTTGCCCGCGCCGGACGGTCCGACGACGGCGAGCCGTTCCCCCGCGCGGACGGTCAGGTCTATGTCGTGCAGGACGTCGGGTCCGCCCTGGTAGGCGTGGCTGACTGAGAGCAGCACGATGTCCCGCGCCGCGGTCCCTGCTCCAGCCCCGGTCCCTGCCCACGCCCGGGTCGGTGTCCTGACCCGTGCCTTCACCCGTGCCTCCGTCCGCGGCGCGGACGGGACCGCGGGGTCCACCGCGTCGGTGCCCGGTCGGTCCTCTTGCGGACGGCCCCCGCCCGCCCCGCCCACCGCGGCCGCCTCGCTCACCCCGAGCAGGCGCGCCATCGAGGCGCCGCCGACCTGCAGCTTGTCCTGCTGGTAGAGCAGCACGTCGATCTGGCCCGCTAGCTGCTGGGCGTACAGGGTGGCCGCGGTGACCGCCCCGAGGGAGACCCAACCCCGGTCGTAGCCGATGCCGCCGAGGACGAGCGTGGCGATCGTCGGGACGGCGATGGCCGTGTCGGTGACGGGCAGGAAGACGCTGCGCAGCCAGAGCGTGTGGCGCTCGGCGCCGTACGACTCCCGGGCCGCCCGCCGCATCCGCTCCACCCGCCATGGGGCGGTGCCGAGGGCCTCGACCGTCCGGGCGCCCTCGACGGTCTCGGTGAGCACCTCGGCGGTGCGGGCGTAGGAGGAGCGCTCGCGCAGGTACCCGTCACGGGCCCGGGCCAGGTACCAGCGGGCCGCCGGCCACAGCAGCGGGAGGGCGAGCAGGCAGGGCACGACCATGAGCGGGCCGGTCAGCAGGAGGGCGCCGAGGGTGGTGACGATCGCGGTGAGCGCGACCAGGGAGCTCGGCACGGCGTCCCGGACGATGCGCGCCAGCGCGTCGACGTCCCTGGTCGAGCGGGTGACGAGGTCGCCGACCCCGGCGCTCTCGACCCTGGCGAGGGGAAGCCGGAGCAGGTCGCGGACGAAGTCCTCGCGAAGCTCGGCGATGACCTGCTCGGCGAGCCGGGCGGACTGGTGGACGGCCAGGCCGATCAGGACGGACTGGGTCAGCAGGAAGCCGAGGATCGCCGGCACCACGGTGGTGACGGTGTCCTGGCCGGCTTGGACGTCCTCCACCAACCGGCCCAGTAGCCAGGGAGCGGTCAGCCCGAGGGCGGCGGCCAGCGCGTGCAGCACCAGCACGGGGACGAGGCGGACGGGGTGGCGTAGCAGGAGGCGCCGGGCGTGGCGGCGGACGGTCTTCGAGGAGACGACGGGCAGTGCGGTCACCTGGGGTCGCTCCCTCGGGTCACGAGTGCGTGGTAGTCGGCGTCGGCGAGCAGGGCGCTGTGCGGGCCCTCGCCGACCACGGAGAGGTCGCGGACGTACAGGACGGTGTCGGCCTCGCCGAGTACGGTCGCGCTGGTGGTGAACACGACGGTGGTGCGCCGGGCGCGTCCGGCTCGCAGCCGCTGGGCGACGCGGGTCTCGGTGTGAGCGTCCAGGGCGCCGGTCGGCTCGACCAGCACCAGGACCTCGGGGGCGACGGCCAGGGCGCGCAGGAGCCGCAGCCGCTGGCGCTCGCCGCCGGAGAGGTCGCGTGCGCCCGGCTGCACTTCGCTGTCCAGTCCCTGCGGGAGCCGGTCGATGACATCGGTGGCGGAGGCGGTGCGGGCATGCGCGGCGAGGGCGCCCGCACCCGCCCGGTCCAGGGGGTCGAGTTCGAGCCCGAGGCGGCCGGCAAACAGGTGGTCGTCGTTGTGGACCACGAGGATCCGCTCGCGCACGGCGGCCAGCGGCAGCTCGGTGAGCGGAACGTCGCCCCAGGTGACGGCGGAGTCGGTGTAGCGGCCGAGCCGGTCGGCGAGTTCGGCGGCCTCACCGGTCGAGGAGCAGGCGATGGCGGTGAACTCCCCGTGCCGGATCTTGAGTCCGGACTCCGGGTCGACGAGTTCCGCGGGCCCGGGCGGCAGGTCGGCGGCGCCCTGGTCGGCCAGGTGCGGTTCGAGCGCTAGGAAGCGGCTCACCCGGGCGGCGGAGACCTGGGCGCGGGTGAGGAGTTCAGCCGTCTCGGTCAGCCAGCGCAGCGGAGTCACCAGGAAGACCGCGTACCCGTAGAAGGCGATCAGACGGCCGACGCTCAGTTCGCTGGCGAGGACCAAGTCGGCGCCCCGCCACACGATCGCGGTGGCGAGCAGACCGGGGACGAGGACCTTCACCCCGGACAGGGCCGCCTCGACCCGGGCCGTGCGGGTGGCTAGGCGCCGGGTGAGCTGCGATTCGAGCCGGTAGCGCTCGGCGAGGCGCTGCTCGCCGCCGAAGCCGTGCAGCACCCGCAGGCCGCCGGCGATGTCCACGGCCATGCCCATGAGTTCGCCCTGCTGTCGGCGCAGGTCCTGCTGGCGCCGCCGCAGCGGCCCGAGGAGGAGCGCGAGCAGCCAGAAGTTGACGCCCACGCCGACCAGCACGATCAGGCCGAGCTGCCAGGAGGAGGACAGCACGATGGTGGCGACCACGCCGATCGCCACCACGGCGCCCACTCCGCGGGAGCCGGCGGCGAGCGCGGCCCCGAGCGGTTCGATGTCCCCGACGCCGATGCTCACCACCTCGCCGCTGGTGGTCCGGGCCCGCAGGCCAGACCCGAGGCGGGCGGCCTGCGCGTTGATCAGGTGCACCAGGTGGTACGAGGGGCCGGTCATGCTCCTGAAGTCGCACCGCTCCTGGGCCAGTCCGGCGATCGACTGGGCCAGCACCAGGGCGACCAGCAGGCCGGCCCAGCGCAGCAGGGCCGGTCTGTCGTGGGCGACGAGTCCCCGGTCGACGGCGAGACCGATGACCACGGGGATGAACGAACGTGCGAGCATTCCCGCGATTCCGGCGACCACGCCGAATGTGACGGGAACGCGGAACCGTTTGCCGAGAGTGCGTAGCAGGAGGTTCGGTCGGTGGTATTCCACTGAGTTCTGGCCCGACATCACGTCGGTGGGGGCCGGTCCGGACATTCGGCGAGACTAGCACCGCCGAAGGGAAGCCAGTCACGCAATCGAAGGCGTGCAACACGCACGTGACACTACGTCAATCATGTTCGTTGCCAAGGGGGTAGCGAATGCCATCGAGTGCGCGCGCCGCCTCCTCCAGAGCGATCCCGGTGTGCGCGTGGTCCTCCTGGTCGACGCCGTTCAGCAGCACGTGGTCGACACCGGCCCGCAGGTACGCGCCGAGGGCCGCGCCCACGTCCTGGTAGGAGCCCACGAGGAAGGGCGCGCTGGCCCGGCCGCTGCGGAACGCGCCCAGCCAGTAGGTGCCGTCCGTCGGGTCCGCCGCGTCGGCGCCGTCCTCGGCGGCCTCCCGCTCGACGGCCAAGTTGGCGAGGTCGCGCGCCCAGTGGTTCCGCGAACCGGTCTTGAGCACGGTCTCCTGCCGGGCCAGCCAGGTCTGGGGGAAGCGCAGGTTCGCGACCCGGCGGGCCTCCGCGCGGCTCTCGCGGCTCACGATGCCGATCCGGATGCCGAGTTCACCCCGGTAGCCGGCCCGCCGCAGCGGATCCAGCGACTCCTCGCGCCAACGCTCGAAGGGCAGCGGGTGGGTGACCACCACGTCCGCCTCGTCCACCGCGAGTGCCACGCTCTGCGGCGACGAGCCCGCGATGAAGACCTTGCACCCGGCCAGCACCGCGGCCCGGGGTTCGAGCCGAAGACGGCGGTACGTGTAGTGCTCGCCGGTGAGTTCCGCCTCGGCACCCGCCAGCAGCGCCCGCAGGACCTGGGCGTACTCCCGTAACCGCCGGTAGCGCCCGTCGTGGTCCAGACGCTCGCCTATGCTGTGCATCTCGTCGTCCCGGGCCCCCGCCACCAGATTGAAGTACAGCGGACGGCCGTAGAGTTCGGCGTATGCGGCGGCGCAGGCGGCGGCGGTGTGCGGGGGTGTGCCGGAGGGCTGGACGGCGACGAGCGGGGTCAGCTCGGGGCTGACCGCGCCGATGTAGGAGGCGACCGTCCAGGGGTCGACCTCACGCAGGTTGTGCGGCACCAGGATGCCCGACCAGCCGGCCGCCTCGGCGGCGCGCGCGGTCGCCGCGACCCGGGCCCGGTAGGCACCGGGTACGGGCACCGGACCCTCGCCGGGCCGTGAGGGCGGGGTCACCGAGTAGACGTGCACGTGTGTCCCTTCACCAGGCCACCGGAAGCCGGTGGACGCCGTAGAAGCCCATGTCGCCGCCGAGCGGGACCTCCCCGGCGGGGACGGCGAGCCGCAGGTCGGGGAAGCGGGCGGCCAGTGCCGGGTAGGCGACGCGTAGTTGGAGCCGCGCCAGGTTCTGCCCGATGCACTGGTGAATGCCGTGCCCGAAGGCGATGTGCCCGCCGGTGGCGCGGGCGAGGTCGAGCCGGTCCGGATGAGGGAACCGCTGCGGGTCGCGGTTGGCCGCCGAGAGCGAGATGGTGACGCTCTCGCCCGCCCTGATCGTCCGTCCGTCGAGCTCGACGTCCTCCAACGGCGTTCGGGGGACACCGAAGTGGAAGATCGACAGGTAGCGCAGCAGTTCCTCGACCGCGTTGTCGGCCAGGTCCGGCCGCTCGCGCAGGCGCCGCCACTCACGGGGGTGCGAGAGCAGGGCGAAGACGCCGAGGCCGAGCATGCCGGCGACGGTCTCGTGGCCGGCGGTGAGCAGCAGGACGCCGGCCCCGGCCACCTCGGCGTCGGTGAGGTCGCTGGTGGAGGCCATCCGGCTGAGTAGGTCATCGCCGGGGACCCGGCGCTTGTGCCGGACCAGGCGCAGCAGGAAGTCGTCGAGCGCGCGCATCGCCTCGACGCCTTCCCCGGCGTCGGCGGTGAGGCTGAACAGGACCGTGCTGTTGTGCTGGAACTCGGCCCGGTCCCCGTACGGGACGCCGAGGAGTTCGCAGATGGCGGTGGACGGGACGGGCAGCGCGAAGTGCTCGACCAGGTCGGCCGGCGGGCCGGCCTGCGCCAGCGCGTCCAGATGCCCCTCGACGGTCCGCTCGATCCGGGGCCGGAGTTCGGCCATCCGGCGCGCGGTGAAGCTGCTGATGACCAGCCGCTTGTACCGGGTGTGCTCGGGCGGATCGAGGTCGACGAACCAGCCGGGCTGGACCTCTGCGCCGATGAAAGGGTCGGCGGCCGGACGCGGGACCGGCACGTGCTTGAGGTCGGCCCGTGCGCTGAACCGGTCGTCGGCCAGGACGGTCCGGGCCAGTCGGTGGCTGGTGACCAGCCAGCCGAGGTGGCCGTCCGGATAGGCGAGCCGGCGCAGTGGGGTGCTCTCCCGGTACCGGCCCAGCTCGGGCGGCGGGTCGAACGGGCAGGAGCGGGCGGTGGGGTGGCGGACGGGCTCGGGTTCGAGCGCCTGCTCGGGGGGCACGGCGGTTCCTCTCGCTCGATGGTGTGGGGCGCTGAGGGGCGGGGTGATCAGGGGCCGCCGGGGAGCGGGGCACAGTACTCGGGGCACCCGGCTCAGGACTCAGGACTTGGTGCTCGGTGCTCGGCGCTCAGGGCTTGGTGGCGACGGTGAGGCCGTGTTCGAAGGGGAGTCCGGCCACCGTCGCGACGTCGACGCAGCCGGCCTCGCGCAGCCAGCGTTCGTAGTCGGCGGCCGGGTAGGCCATGCCGCCGCCGCTGGCGAGGACGTTCAGGTAGAGCGAGAGCCGGGCCGAGTAGATGCCCCGGCGCTCCTCCTCGTCGATCACGAACCCGTAGACGAACACCCGCCCCCCGCTGGGCAGCGCTTCGACGGCCTTGGCGAGCAGCTGTCGGATCCGGTCGGCGGGGAACACCTCCAGGACGTGGCTGAACAGCACCGCGTCCGCGCCCGGTGGGAACGGGTCGTTCAGGATGTCGCCGGGGCGCAGGGTGATCCGGTTGCGTCCGGCGAAGGGCTCGGCCCGGTCGGCGAGCTCGCTGACACTCGGGGTGTCCAGCACGGTGATCCGGGTCGCGGGGAAGCGACCGGCGAGGTGGCGGGCCGTCGTGCCGTCGCCGCCGCCGACGTCCAGCAGTTCACCGACCCCGGTCAGGTCGATGTGCTCCAACAGCGCGGGAAGGGTCCGGAGGCTGAAGGCGGCCATCGAGGCGTGGAACACGGCCTCCAGCTCGGGGTTGTGGGCGAGGCGCCGGTAGAGCGTGGGTTCCTCGCCCCGGTGGTCGGCCAGCGCGGTGTTGGTGCCGGCGCGGAGCGCGGCGGTGGTGTGGGCGAAGGCGGGGTTGTAGATCCGCTGCCAGCCGTCGAGGATGTGCCGCCAGCCGTCCGGGCCGTCCGAGGTGAGCGTCTCTTCGGCGAACCGGGAGTTGACGTAGCCGCCGTCCCGTACGTCCAGGAGTTCGGTGGCGCACAGGGCGTGCAGCAGGACGCGGGTCTGGTGGGCGGGTAGGCCCGTGAAGGCGCGGATGTCCTCGAAGGCCGGCGGCGCCGGGTGGCGGGACACGTAGCCGAAGAGGTCCAGTTCCAGCCCGGCGACGAGCGCGCTGAAGAGGGCCGGGCCGTTGACGATCAGGTCGAAGCGCTCGCGGACCGGGTCGGTCTCTCGGGAGTCGGTCATCGGTGGGGTCCTTCCTCTCGGGGCTGCAGTCCGACCTGTTCGACGGCCAGGATCGACCAGGCGTGCGGACCGGTGGCGGAGACGAGCAGGCGGTGACCGGGCCGGGTGCGGCCGTCGGCGGCGAGTTGTTCCAGGGTGATCAGCAGGTCGGCGGAGAAGCTGTGGGCCAGTCCGGCGACGTCGCCGAGGAGGAGCCGGTCCTGGCCGAAGCCCATCGCGGTGGCGAGGAACCCCTGGCTCTGGAGGCGGTAGTTGGCGAAGACGACGGCGTCGAAGTCCTCCGGGCTGCGGCCGGTCTCCGCGAGGATGTCGGTCACCGCGTCGGTGGCGAGCTCCACGATGTCCAGCAGTCCCGGAGCGGATCGCGATCCGGCCCTGACCGAGGTACGCAGGCCCACCGCGTCGATCCGGAAGGTGGCGGAGCGCCGGTCCGGTGGGGAGCGGGTCAGCACGCCGGCGGCAGCGCCGTCGCTGAACACCGAGAGGCCGGACTTCATCAGCCGTCCGCCCGCCGGGGCGCGGTCGGCCGAGATCAGCAGGACGCGCCGGTGGCGTCCGGAGGCGAGCGCGTCCCCCGCGATCCGCAGCGCGGGGCCCAGGTTGGCGCAGCCGTGCCCGGCCAGGGCCAGGTACTCGACGGTCGGCAGGCCGAGCCGGTCGGCCAGCCGGGCCAGCGAGTCGGCGATGTCCTCGTCGTTCTCGCTGATGTAGAGCAGCAGATCGGGCGCGCCGTCAGCGAGTTCGAGGGTGCGCTCGCCCGCGAGCGCGGCGAGTCGCCAGATCGGCAGTTCGCTCTGCCGGTAGGAGGCCAGGCCGTGGAGCGGGTCGGTGAGTTCCTCGGCGCCGGGTTCGGCGAGGCTGGCGATCGGCCGCGGCTCACCGTGCACGTGGGCCAGCGCCGACAGGTACAGGTCGCTCATCGGGTGCCCCCGGGTGCGTACGGTTCCCCCGTCGGCCGGTCCGGGCCGACACCCGCCGGCGCGGCCGGCGCGACCGGCGCTGGGCCCGGCGAGCGCCCCGGGTCAGTGGCGTCTTCCGGCGGCGGGCTTGGTGGCGGGCCTGGCGGTTCGGCAGCCAGCCGTGCCACCAGGCGGGTGACCAGCCCGGCGGCCGACGCAGGGTGCTCCCGGTCGAACGCGGGGCCGAGCACCGAGCGAGCGTTGGCCGGCGTGCCGGCGTCCTCTCCGAGGAACGGCGGACGGGCGCCGAGCACCAGGGTCAGCCGGCGCAGCACCTCGTCACCACTGCGGCCGGCGTGCTCGGTCAGCAGCCGCAGCCAGCGGCGGTAGTCGGTACGCGGCAGCGCCGGGCCGCCGGCGTCGACGGCGTCCAGCACCGCGCTCCACGGCAGCGGCTGCTGTCCGGTGAGGTGGTAGGCGCGGCCGAGACCGTCGGGGGCCAGGGCGAGGCGGCGCAGGACGCCGGCCGTCCAGTCCACCGGCGCGGGCCGCAGCACGGCCTCGTAGTCCGGGGCCGTGCCCAGGCGCACGACGGCGGTGAGCACCTGGACCAGCAGGTCCTGCGGATTGTGGCCGGCGGTGGCGCTGTTGACGAACAGGCGGCCCGTGCGGTGGATCGCCACCGGCAGGCCGCGTTCGGCGGCGGTGGCGGCCAGCCGGTCGGCCACCCACTTGCTCTGCTCGTAGCCGCTGGCCAGATCGGTCGGGGCGGGGAGCCGCAGGGTCTCCTCGACCGGGGTGTCCGGGCCGAAGACGGCGAGCGTGGAGATGTGGTGCACCGGAACCGGTGTCGGGCCCTGGGCGGCGAGCCGCAGGATCTCCTGGGTGCCGTCGACATTGACGGGCTTGAGCGCCTCGTAGGGCAGGGCCAGGTTGACCCGGGCGCCGGCGTGGACGACCAGGTCGAGACCGCGCCCCAGGGCCGCGTAGCCGGCGTTGCCCAGTCCCAGCCGGGGGCGGCCGAGGTCGCCCGGCCACGGGCGGACGGCCCGGGACGGTTCGGCCAGTCCGTAGCGGGCGGCGGCCGCCCGCAGCCGTTCGGCCGCGGCGGGGGAGTCCGGGGCCCGGACCAGGCAGCGGATCTCCCGTGCGCCGGCGGCGGCCAGTTCGGCGAGCAGGTGCGCCCCGAGGAAGCCGGTGGCGCCGGTGAGCAGCACGGTGGGTGCGCTCATCGCACGGCCTCCCCGGGGGCGATGGCGGCGTCCAGGACCGCGTCCGCCTCCAGGAGCGCCGCGGACGGCGGGCCGGGCGTGGGGTGGCCGGGCGTCGGCTCCTCGGAGGTGGAGGCGGTGCCGCGCAGCATGGCGGCGAGCGCCCGGACGGTCGGGTGCCGGAACACGTCGGGAAGGGTGAGGGAGGTGTCGAACTCCCGCTCGGCCTCGATGGTGAACCGCATCGCGATCAGGGAGTCGCCGCCCAGGAGGAAGAAGTCGTCGTGCCGGCCGACCCGGTCGGCGCCGAGCAGCCGTTCCCAGAGGGTGCACAGGCGCCGCTCGACATCGTCGGCCGGCGGTCGGTACCCGGCGGCTGGCGCCCCGGTGGCGGCCGCCGGTTCGGGCAGCGCCAGCCGGTCGACCTTGCCGCTGGGTGTCAGCGGGACGGCGGGGATCTCGGTCAGCAGGGTGGGGATCAGGTGGGCGGGCAGCGTCTCGGCGAGTGCGGCCAGCACCTGGCGGGCGAGTGCGGGGCCGGCGCGGTCCGGTTCGGGGACGAGGTAGCCGGCGAGGACGGTGTGCTCGCCTCGCCGCCGCAGTGCGGCGGCGGCGTCACGGACCCCGGGCGCGGCCCGCAGGGCCGCCTCGACCTCGCCGAGTTCGACCCGGAAGCCGCGGATCTTCACCTGGTCGTCTGCGCGCCCGAGGAAGCGCAGCTCCCCGGAGGGGCCGAGCACGACCCTGTCCCCGGTGCGGTAGAGCCGTTCGCCGGGCCCGGCTGTCGGGTCGGGGGGGAAGCGTTCCCGGGTCAGGTCCGGCCTTCGGTAGTAGCCCTCGGCCAACGCCCTTCCCCCGATGAAGAGTTCGCCGGGGACGCCGGGCGGCAGTGGCTGGAGCCGGTCGTCGAGGACGCTCAGCCGGGTGCCGGCGACCGGGTGGCCGAGCTGCACGCTCGGTCCGTCGAGATCGGCCGGCCCCACCCGGTGCACGGCGGCCCACACGGTCGCCTCGGTCGGTCCGTAGAAGTTCCACAACTCGGCAGGCCAGTCGAGCAGGGTGCGGGCGAGGTCGGAGGGCAGTGCCTCACCGCCGGCGAAGACCCGGCGCAGGGCGCCGCCCTCCGGTAGGCCCAGGCGGGCCAGTTCGCGCAGGACGGACGGGGTGAGGCAGAGCACGGTGACGGCCTCCTCGGCGAGCAGGGCGCGCAGGCCCGTGGGTGCGTGCTGTTGGGCGGCGGTGGCGATCACCAGCCGGGCGCCGGTCAGCAGCGGGGCCCAGATCTCCCAGGCGCTGACGTCGAAGGTGAAGGTGTGGCTGGACACCCAGACGTCGTCCTCGCCGAACCCGAGTTCCGTGCTCGTGCCGTGGACGAGCCCGGCCAGCGCGTCCTGGCGGACGGCCACCGGTTTGGGCCGCCCGGTGGAACCCGAGGTGTAGGTGATGTAGGCGAGTGCGCCGGGCGGGGTCGGCCGGGCCGGGGTGTGGGGTCGGTCGGCGGTGGCGGCGAGAAGCTCCTCGACCAGCAGTATCGCCGGGTCCGAAGGGTCCGAAGGGTCCACCGGTACCGGAGGACCCGCCGGGTCCGCGGCCAGCGCCCGGTGCAGCGCGCCCGCGTCGGCGGCGCCGGTCACCACGGTGCCCGCTCCGCAGTCCCGGAGCAGGGTGGCGGTCCGGCCAGCCGGCTGGCCGGGGTCGAGCGGCAGGTAGGGCCGGCCCGCCTTCAGGACGCCGAGCATGACGGCCACCGCGTCGGGCGTGCGAGGCAGGTGGATTCCCACCGGTGCCGGCGCGGCCCCGGGGGCGGTCCCGGCGGCAGCGGTGGTGAGCCCGGCGGCTACGGCGTCGGAAAGCCGGTCGAGGTCCCGGTAGGTCAGCCGGGCCCCGGCGCCGACGACCGCGACGCGCCCGGGGTGGGCGCCCGCCCGGGCGGCGAACAGCTCCGCGAGGCCGGGCTCCGGGCCCGCCGGCGGGGGGCCGTGCAGGACGAGGGCGCGGGCCTCCTCCTCGCCCAGCAGCGGCAGCCCGGCCACTGGGACGTCCGGCTCCTCGATGAGGCCGTCCAGCAACCGTGTCCAGTGCCGGGCGAGTTGCTCCGCTCGGGGGCGGTCCAGCAGGTCGCTGCGGTATTCCCAGGCGCATTCCATCGCCCCTGCGACCGGTGTGACGTCCAGGCTCAGGTCGAACCGGGCGAAGCGCCGGTCGTCCGGCAGCGGCAGCGTCTGGGTGCCGGCCAGCTCAGGTTCGGCCGGCGGCTGGTTGTGCAGCGCGAAGAAGACCTGGAAGACGGGGTTGGCGCCGGGATCGCGGGGCAGCCGCAGCCGCGAGACGATCCGTTCGAAGGGAACGTCCTGGTGGGTGAAGGAGTCGAGCGCCGCGTCCCGGACCAGGCGGACGAGCCCCACCCCGGTCAGCGGCCCGGACAGGTCGGCCCTGATGACCACGGTGTTGGTGAACAGGCCGACCAGTGACTCCAGTCCGGGCTCCTCGCGGCCGGACACCGGGGTGCCGACCAGCAGGTCGGTACGTCCGCTGTAGCGGTGCAGCAGGAGTAGGTAGGCCGCCAGCAGGACGTGGTACGGGGTCGCGCCGGCCCGTGCGGCCAGCGCGCCGATCCGCCGGACGACGGCGACCGGCAGCCGATGTCCGTGGAGTCCGCCCGTCCGGCCCGGCACGGCCGGGCGCGGGTCGGCCAGCGGCAGGTCGAACCTGGCGGGAAGGTCCCGGAGGCGGTCGAGCCACCAGTCGAGCCCCGGGCGCTCCCGGCCCGCGCGCAGCCGTTCGGCCCGGCGCAGCGCGACGTCGGCGTACTGCGGGCGGGGCGGGCCCTGGTCGTCGCGCAGGGCAGGGGCGGGTGGGCGGCCCTCCACGGCGGCCCGGTACAGCTCGGCGAGTTCGGCGCGGAGCACGGAGACGGACCAGCCGTCGATGAGCAGGTGGTGCGCGACCAGGACGAAGAGGTACTCCTCGGTGCCCAGCCGGGCGAGGCCGGCGGTGGCGAGCGGCCCGGTCTCCACGTTCATCGGCGCGGCGGCCAGCGCGGCCGCCCAGCGGTCGGCGCCGGCCTGCCGGCCTGCCGCCGGGAGCGTCCTCAGGTCGGTCTCGGCCAAGGGCAGTTCGCCTTGCCGGTGCACGACCTGGAGCAGTTCGTCGCCGAGCGTGAAGGTGGTGCGCAGCGGTTCGTGCCGGGTGACCAGGGCGCTCAGTGCCGTCCGCAGGGCGTCCGGGTCGAGCGGCCCCTCGACCCGGACGGCGACGACTGGCATCTGGTAGGCCGGGCTGCCGCCGTCGTAGCGGTCGAGGAAGAGCAGCCGGCGCTGGGCAGGGGTGGTCGGGAAGGTGTCGCGCGGTCCGTTCCGGGGGGCGGCCTCCAGCCGGGCCGGAGGGGTGCGCCGGGCCGCGGGGCCCGCCCGTCGCGGACCGTCGGACGCGGGCGCGGCGGCCGCCAATCCGGCGAGCGCGGTGAGGACGCCGCCCAGGGTGGGGTCGCGCAGGAAGGCCCGAATGGGCAGCTCCAGGCCCCAGTCGCGGTGCAGCCGGTTGAGCAGCAACATCGCGGTGACCGAGGTGCCGCCGTGGTCGAGGAAGTTGTCGTGCGGGGCGGCCTGCTCGACACGGAGCAGTTCCTGCCACAGTGCGGTGACGCCGCGGACGAGGCCGGCGGGGTCGCGGGAGTCGGTGGCCACTCAAACCTCCTGATGGGATCGGGGCGGACGGTCGGTCAGCCGCGGCCGGCTGCGGCGAACGCGGTGACGGGGTCGAAGACGGCGTCCGGATCGAGGTGGGCCGGGTCGTCGAAGAAGTGGGGCCGGCCGAACGAGGCGCGGATCTCCGGTGCGTCAGGACCGCGTCCGGGCGCCGCCCGGCGGGCGTGGCCGAGGGCCGCCGCGATGAGCCGGATGCTCCGCGGGCCGGCGCCCTCGAAGGTGACCTCGTTGGTGCCGAGCCTGATCATGGGGCCGTCCCAGCCGGGCAGCCGGCTCAGCCGGTTGACCCGCAGTCCCACCGCCGTCACCCGGTCGAAGAAGCGCTGGGTGTCCTCCGGGTCGCCGATCCGGACCCAGACCTGGTGCGTGCGGGTGAACGTCTCGCCGGCCTTGGCCACCTCGAAGCCCTCCTCGTGCAGGCTCTCGGCGAGCAGCTCGGCGTTGGCGAGGGTCGCGGCGGCGTACCCGGCGCCGAAGTGCTCGAACTCGGCGGCGGCCAGGCCCAGGGAGAGGCTCTCGGCGAAGTGGTGGCTGCTGATGAGCCGCATGTCGGCCTCGTGGAAGCGTTCGGCCACGTCCGGCCGGTCGGTGATCAGCACGCCCTTGTGCGGGCCGGGGAAGGTCTTGTGGGTGGAGCCCCCCATGGAGTCGGCGCCCGCCTCCAGCGGGTGGGGCACCGCCCCGCCGAGTACCAGGCCGAGGGTGTGGCTGCAGTCAACGTGGACCGGAACGCCGCGCCCGTGCCGGCGCACAGTTTCCACGACGGCCGCCACGTCGGGCAGGTGCAGGCTGTGCTGGAGGTCGAGGTAGACCAGGCCCGGCGTGCCCTCGCGCAGTGCACGGACCAGGTCGTCCCGGTCGACCCGCCCGGACCGGAAGGCCACCGTGGCCGAGCGGTAGCCGAGGTGTTCGACCACCTCCCGGGTCGCGTAGTGGCCGCCGTGTTCGTCGCCCACGCTGATCACGGTGTTGCCGCGGGGCCCGGCGAGCGCGGCGATGGCGAGCGTCATCGCGCTCATCCCGGAGACCGGCCTGGTGTTCACGTGACGGGCGCCGGAGAGCCGCGCGAGGCTGCCCGCCGCGACCTCGCTCTCCAGCCGGTGGGCGGCCAGGCCGCCGCGGAAGCCGGAGTGCTCGTCGAAGAAGTACCGGTTGTAGAAGTCGGTGGCCAGTGGCAGGGCGGCCAGCGGGGAGAGCCGGGTCTCGCTGGGAACCAGGTTCACGGCGGCGCGGTTGCGGCGGTCGGCGTCGCGCAGCTCGTCGACGAGCTGCTGGAGCCGTGCGGGCGGCAGGGGCTGCGGGCCGGGGACGGGGACGGCGTTGGGGCGGTCGGTCATCGTTGCTGTCCGCTCGTCGGGCCGGCCGGTGCAACCGGACGGGTGTCTGGGGTGGGGTGGATTGGCGCGGTGCCCGGGGACGCGTGGACGGGCCCGCTCGTACCGCGCCCGCGCGGGACGGACTCGGCTCCGGCGGTCCTCGTCCGACGGCCGCCGGACGGGGCCGTCGGGAGGTCGCGCAGGAAGCGGGCCAGCCGGTCGACGCCCTCCTCGATCTGGTCCGGGTCGAGGTAGCTGCACGAGAGGCGCAGCTCGTGGTCGCCGGCGCCGTCCAGGTGGAACGCGGACATCGGCGTCCAGAGCACGCCGTACCGCGAGGCGGAGTACTCCAGCAGCTCGGCGTCGACCGGGCACGGCAGGCGCAGCCGTACGAAGAACCCGCCGGTGGGCCGATTCCAGGAGATCCCCGGCGGCACGCCCGGGGCGTCGGGGGAGAGCCGGCGCCGCAGCGCCCGCAGCAGCAGGTCGAGATTGCGCCGGTACAGGACGGAGCGCTCCCGGCCCAGCGCGGCGAGGGAGCCGCCGTGCTCCAGCAGCATCCCGCCGACCACGGCCTGGCCGATCGGCGAGGTGTTCACCGTCACCACGGTCTTGGCGGCGGCGAGCTCATCGGCGAGCAGCCGGCCGGTGCCGCGTGCGCCGTCCGTGTCGCGCACCGGCTGGTCGGCGACGACGAAGCCGACCCGGACGCCGGGAAGGCAGACCTTGGCGAAGGTGCCCAGGTGGATCACCCGGCCGTCGGTGTCCAGCGATTTCAGAGTGGGCAGGGCGGCGCCGGGTGCGGCCGTGAAACCGTACGCGCCGTCCTCCAGGATCAGGAAGTCCTCCCGTCGCGCGGCGGCCAGCAGCCGTAGCCGGGCGGGCTGGTCGAGCACGGTGCCGGACGGGTTGGAGTAGTCGGGGGCGACGTACAGGGTCCGCACCCGGCGGCCGACCGACCTGGCCGCCCGGCAGACCCCGGCGAGTTCGTCGAAGTCGATCCCGACGGGGCTCTCGTGGACCGGCAGGACGCCGATGTCCAGCAGCCGGGCCGCGCCGAGGACGCCGGGGAAGCACGGGGTGACAGCCGCCAGCAGGTCGTCCGTGGAGCGGTGCAGCACGCGCAGCGCCAGCAGCATGCCCTCCTGGGCGCCGACGGTCACCACGATCGCGCGCTCCGGCACGTCCAGGCCCTGGTCGAGCCGCAGCGCCCGCGCCAGCAGGTCGTTGATCAGGCCGCGGCTCGGCCCGTACTCCGCCAGCAGGAGCCGGGCTCGATCAGGCTCCAGGCCGCGGTCGTCGCCGAGGTGGTCCAGGTAGCGCCGGACGTACCGGTCGAGGTCGAGTTCGCGCAGGAGGGCGGGGTGCGGGGCGCCGGGGGCGAAGGAGACCGCGTCCGGGTAGCGGCCCATCACCTCGTTCAGGAACCCGATCGAGCCGAGCACCGGCTCGGCCAGCGCGCCGTGCAGATCACGCCGGTCGATCGTCGGCACGTTCGTCCCCCTCCGGTCGGGGCCGGGCGATCCGGCCGATCACGTCCTCGCTGTGGAGCCGCAGCGCCTGGGTCACGGCGAACTCCGCCAGGTACGCCTGGAACCGCTCAGGCGGCTCCTCGGCGAGCTGGAGCATGCGCCGGTTGGCGAGGACCGCCGGGTTGTCGAAGGCGGCCACGGCGGCTTCCACGGCCGCGTCCATCCCGTCGGAGGGCACCACCTCGTCGCAGACCAAGGAGGCCTGCGGGTCGGTAGCAGTGATGACCTGCCCGGTGAGGATGACGCGGCGGGCGGCCCTGGCACCGGTGAGACGGGGCAGCCGCAGGTTGGCGACGCCCGGCACGATGCCCTCTTGGGCGGCGGGAAGGCTGAAGTAGGCGTCCTCGGTGGCGATGACCCGGTCGAGGACGAGCAGCAGCTGCATCCCGCCGCCGATCGCGAACGAGTCCACCGCGCCGATCCACGGCTTCTGGACGGTGCGATGCGGGAACGATTCGACGCCGGGCACCGGAAGTAGTCCGCGGGTGATCTTGCCGATCGGCCCGAGTTCGCGGCGGAGCAGGAAGTCCACGAAGGAGATGCGGCCCTCGCGCAGGTCGGTGAGGTTGATCCCCGCGCTGAAGACCCGCCGGCCCGCGTGGCGGGGGTGGGTCATCTCGCCCCCACGCAGCACCCCCACCGTGACCTGGTCGTCCAGCAGGGTGAGATCGACGGCGGTCTCCAGGTCGTCGACGAGTGCGTCGTCCTCCGCGTTGAGACAGCGGGTGTTGCGCAGGGTCAGGTGGGCGGCCGCCCCCCTGCGTTCGATCAGGACCACGCCCAGGTCGAGCCGTCCGGTCCGGCGGAACCTGGAGAGCAGGTCGAGCGCCCGCCGAGTGGGCAGCAGCATGGCGTCGGTCAGGTGTGGTCCCGCCGTGGGGGAGCGGAGCAGGCCGCGGAAGAGGATGCCCTGGTCGATCTCCCGCCCCTCCTTGTCGGCTTGGGCGAGGGCGCGTTCGGCGTCGAGCTGCGCGCGGGTCGGTACCAGGCCGGGGAAGCGGTCGGCCGCGGCGCGAGCCAGCGCGTCTATGCGCAGGTGGACCGAGCGTGCCCCGGTCAGCTCGTCGTAGACCGCCTCCGCGTGGTGGGCAATGAAGTGGTCGCGCAGCGTGCGGGCGGCCTGCAGGATCCGGGCAGCCGCGTCGCGCTGGCGGCGGTCGCGCTGGGGCACGGCGGGCAAGGTGGCGAGCTCGCGTTCGGCCGCCGCGGCGTAGTGGGCGAGCGCGGTCGCGTCCTCGGCCAGGCCGGCCCCGAGGGGCGGCGGGGTCGTCCCCCACGTCGCTGGGTCGGCGTCCCACGCCATCGGGTCGCCGTCGCGCACTGCCGGGCGTCCGGCCCGGTCGGGGCCGTGGACCGTGAGGTCGCCGCTCACTGGTCGGCGTCCCGTCCGGGGCCCGCCGCGGGCCCCGGGCCGGCGGGGGTGTGCGGCGGCGGCGCGTCGGTGCCGCCGCCGGTGAGGCGGCGCAACTCCCGGTCACAGGCGGCGAGATGCATCCCGAGTGCATCCTCGTAGGGTGTGGCGCCCGCCTCCAGTAACAGGGCGCGCCGGACGGCCAGTTCGGCGCCGGCCGCCCGGCCGAGCCAGACCGTGGCGGTGCGGACGGCGTCCGGCACGTCGTCGGCGACCTCGTCCACCAGTCCGGTCCCCAGGGCCCGCTCGGCAGTCAACTCAGTTCCCCAGAGCACCAGTTGCCGGGCCCGAGCGGCGCCCAGCTGGGTGACCAACCGGTGGATGCCGGTCCCTGGCCAGAAGTGGCCGTCGTTGACCGGCAGGAGCAACCGCAGATCGGCCCCGGCGATCCGGTAGTCCGCCGCCAGCAGCAGGTCCAGCGCCGGGCCTGCGCAGGTGCCTGACGCCACCGCGATGCTCACCGCGGGCGACCGCTCCAGCCGGCGGACCGCCCGCTCCCACCGGTTGACGTCCTGGATCCGGGCCCTACCCGGCCAGGATCGGTCCTCCCCGGTCCCGGCAGCCGGGCGCAGCACCACCACCGCCTGCGGCTGCTCCTCCACCCGGTCGCAGAGCTCATTGAGTCGGGCGGTCAGTGCGGGCAGCCCCGACCCGCCGTCGAACTCCAGGTGGTGGCCGAGGCCGTCCGTTCGCTCGTCCACCTCATGCCATGTGCCCATCGCCGTCATGTCCCTTCTGCCGGCTTCGACCGGACTGTGCTCCGTTGCCGCTCGCATCCGTTCTTGGTTGCGCGCACCTGAGTCCGCGCCCGTTCCTGTTTCCGTACCTGGGCCCGCACCCGAGTCCGCGCTCGCCTCCATAGACGGTGGCCGCCACGCCCGTACGCCGGTGGTCTCCGTCACCACCGGACCAGCGCCAGTTCGATCGTCGAGCCGGGCCCCATCGTCATCAGCACCCCGTGGTCACCGGCCGCCACCACGCCCTCGTTCAGCAGGCGCTGGTAGGAGAACAGGAAGGAGCCGCTGGAGAGGTTGCCGTAGTCACGCAGGACCCCGGTGGTGTGCCGGACCTCGTGGGCGGACAGCCCCAGGTTGAGCCGCACCGAGTCGATGACCTTCTTTCCTCCGGAGTGCACGATCCAGTGGCCGATGTCGGAGCGTCGCAGTCCCGCGCTAGTGAGCAGGGAACGCAGGGCGTGCTCGGCGTTGGCCCCGACTACGTAGGGCACCTCGGGATCCAGGTAGAAGCTGAACCGTCCCTGGTCCTCGTCCCAGTCGTAGCGCATCGCGTCCACCGCGTCGGGGATGATCCAGCTGGAGAACCCCAGGACGGACGGGCCCCGCCGACCCCCGTCCGACCCCGTCGGCTGACCCTGACCCGGGTGGTCCGCGATAAGGGCCACGGCCGCCGCGCCGTCCCCGAACAGGCTGTTGACCACCGAGGTGCGCATGGTGCCGTCGAAGGCGTAGGCGGCCGAGCAGGTCTCTACGCACAGCATCAGCGCCAGGTCGCCCGGGTGGGCGCGGGCCCACGCCGAGACGGCGCCCAGCGCGTTCAGCCCGGCGTTGCACCCCATCCCGACCACGTCGAGCCGCGAGCAGTCCCGGCGCAGGCCCAGCTCCTTGATCTGCAGGGCGCTGAAGCCGGGTGTCAGGAAGCCCGTGGAGGACACCACGCACAGGTGCCGTATGTCCGAGGCCCGCGCCTCCGCTGCCTCCAGGCACGCCTCGATTGCGTCACGGCCCGTGGCCAGCCCGCCGCGGACGTGCTTGCGCAGCAACTGCCCCTGGGACTCTGGGCGGCGTAGCCCGTCCGGCCCACGTGGAGGTAACCGCAGGAAGCGGCGTTCGATCGCACTGTTCAGGAAGAGCGACCTGATCCTCGGATCCTCGACCCGTAGCTCGTCGAGCACCTCCGCCTGGGTGTACGCGTCGGGAGGCACCGCGGTACCCACCCCGACGATCCGCGCCGAGGGGCCGTCCGGCCCGGTGTCTGCGGACCCCGCGAGCCGTGTCATTTCGCTGAGCGCCATCGATCGATCCTCCCGTGCTGGTCGGAGCGGCCCGTGTGAACACCCCCGGGCCGGTACTAGATTGCGGTGCCATGCAGCCCTCCAGCACGGATGCCGGCGCAGCCGCCGAGGAACCCCGGGTCCGCTACGAGAAGCGCGGCCACGTCGCCTACGTCACCCTCGACCGACCACGGGTGCTGAATGCGATGGACCTGCGGATGCACGAGGAACTCGCCCTGATATGGGACGACTTCGAGGCCGACCCCGACCTGTGGGTCGCGGTGCTCACCGGCGCCGGGGAACGGGCCTTCTCGGTCGGCCAGGACCTCGGGGAACTGGTCGCGCGATCCCGCGCCGGTAGCGCCGGCACCTCGACTTTCGGCAGCCGCGACAAGCCCGGCTGGCCCCGGCTGACAGAGCGGTTCGACCTGACCAAGCCGGTCGTTGCGAAGGTCCGCGGTCATGCCCTCGGTGGAGGCTTCGAACTCGCCCTCGCCTGCGATCTGATCATCGCCGCCGAGGACGCCTCGTTCGCCCTCCCCGAGGTCCGTCTCGGGCTGATCGCGGGCGCCGGCGGCGTCTTCCGGCTCTCCCGCCAGCTGCCCTACAGGACCGCGATGGGCCACCTGATGACCGGACGCCCCCTCACCGCCGCCCGTGCCTACGAACTCGGCCTCGTCAACGAGGTAGTGCCAGTCGAGGAGCTCGACGCCTGCGTTGACGCCTGGGTGGCCGACCTGCTGCGCTGTGCTCCGCTGTCCGTGCGCGCGGTCAAGGAGGCGGCCGCGCGGTCGGCCACCCTGTCGCTCGAGCAGGCGTTCGCGACCCGCTATCCACAGGAGGAGGCCCGGATGTTCAGTCGGGACGCTTCGGAGGGGCCGGCGGCCTTTGTCGAGAAGCGGCCGCCGAACTGGCAGGGGCGCTGATCGCTCCCTGGTCCCGCGCCTGCCGTCCCTGCGCCTTTCCGGCTCTGCCCACCCCGCCCCGGGTACGGGGCTGGTGCCCGACCGCAGGACTCAGCTGAAGTAGTCCTCCGGCCCGCCCTCGCGAACCGTGTCCAGGGTGAAGCAGTGGAACCCCCCGCCGAACAGCCGCCGGTGGCGGTGGCGGACCGGTACCACGGTGAAGCGGTGCTTCTCCAGCGTCCGGATCAGTTCCGGGCACGCGTCGTTGACGAGTACGGTGTCCGGGCCGACCGACAGCACGTTCAGGTCGATGAAAAGACTGGTGAGGACCAGGTCGTCGTCGTCGTAGTGCGGGAAGTTGTTCGCCTCGGGCGGCGGGGGAACGATCACGTCCCACGTGCGCAGCGGCTCCGGCAGCTGGTCGCGCACGGCCTCCGAGCGGACCAGCAGCAGGCCAGGGCGCAGGGCGAGGACCATGCTGTCGATGTGGCTGTCGCTGAGCCGGTGCACCCGGTGGATGCGGAACCGACCCTCCAGGTGGCGCTCAAGCCAGTCCACCGCGAGAGCGTGGTTGGCTGTGGAGATGTTGACCACCAGGTCGCGGCCGAGCCGCAGCACCTGGGCGCCGTCGAACATCATCTCGAACCCGACGTCGTAGGGTGACGTCTTCGGGTCGGCGATCGGCTCGGTGGGACCGCCGACGGAGGCGCTGGCGTACGACAGGTCGAAGGAGGCGTCGGTCATCAACGGCCGTGGCATCACCGTCCACTTGGCACCGCGCCGGAAGTACTCCGCGAAGACCGGGGTGAGGAACTGTGTCTCGAAGTAGCGGGAACGCACCATCGGGGGTGTTTCGATGATCTCGTCGCCGAGGATCAGGGTGTTGTCGCGGACGTTCAGCGGCGGCACCACCGAGGCCGACCAGGCCGGTGTGCTGACCTCGGCGGTGGCGCTGTCCACGTCCAGGGGCCGGTGGACCTTCACCGACAGGGATTCCAGGGTCCTGGCGATCCCGTCGACGTCCTCGTTCAACTCGTCGACGTAGCGCTGTTTGATGGACTGGCGCGACGGGCGGACCGGGCCGTCCCGCCTGTCGCCGACCGCGGTCAGCCGGGGGTAGTACCACTCCGAGCGGGTGATGTTGTCGTGGAAGAACAGGTCGAACGACAGCTCGCGCTCGTGCGAGGTGTAGTTCCGGGCGGAACCGACGATCACCTCCCTGAGCGGTGACCATTCGTCATAACTGTTCAAGGACATCTGCTGCCTCCCCTGTCGTACCCGACCCGGTTGTCGGTATTGCGTCGCAATCGCCGGAAACCAGTCGTTGTGAGTTTCCCCTGAGCATTTCGTACCCCGTGAACGCATTCGATGCTGGCACCCCCTCCGAACCAGGTCAAGCGATCACAGTCGCCGCTGATGCAGTTTCGTTCTCCGCTGTCGTTCCCGGTTCTCCCGGCTCCGTCCCGATAACTCCCGCCGGGCCCGCCGTGCGGGCTGCGGGCGGTCCGGCCGATTCCGACTAGTCACCGATGGCCATACCGCCAGGTTCGCCCGGGAACCGCAGGCGCTCGGCGATCCGCTGCCATGCCCCCGCGTATTCCAGGGCGACATTCGCTACCAGGCCCGCGCTGTGCGCCGGAATGGCCTGGAGGAACAGTTCGCTCTGGGCGGTCAGCGAGGCATGTGCGTGCAACAGGCGCAGCAGCGCCCGGCCGGCCTCGCTGAAACGCAGCGACGGGTCGTTGCGTAGCAGGTTCAGCACTGATGAAACGTCCTGGCCGCGTACGGCTTCTGGGGTGTCCCTTGTGCTGGGCCCTGCGGACGGCGGGGCCGGGGACGGTTCCCGCCCTGTGCTCCTGACGGTCAGGGGGTCCTCCTGTCGGCGCGGCCTGCCAGCCTGGGGGACTGGATCTTCGCCGCGCCGCAGCCGCTCGCGCACGTCGCGGACCGTGCCGGGCGAGATCCCGGCCAGCCGGGCCACCGTGCGCAGCGAGGCTCCCGGGTCCTCGGCGATCAGCTCGCCTGCCCGCCTGCGCCCGCCCGCGCTGTCCAGAGGCCTGACCCGCCCGTCCCGGCCGACCCGGCTGTGCAACCGGTCGTCCTGGCCAGTTGCACGCCGCCGGATCTCCCCGACCGCCTGGTGGGAGAGCCCGGCGACCAGGGCGATCGCCCGGTTCGACCACTCGGGGTGGGACAGCATGATCCGGGCGGCCGCCGTCGCCCGATCGGCCTGGGACAGCGGCAGGCCGTGGGCGATGTTGGCGTTGACTGCCAGGACGAACGCGTCCCTGGGTTCGCCGACGAAGTACTCCACCTCAATGTCCCGCCGACCACGCAGGGTCGCCGCGCGCAACCGGTGCGCACCGTCGAGGACCCGCATCGTCGCCCGGTCGACGATGATCGGCGGCAGCGGCGCCCCGGAATCGGCGAGCATCCGCACGTGCTCCTCGTCCAACCCGCCGGAGCGGAGCGAATCCGATTCGACGATCTGGTCGATCGCCACCCGCGAGGGGGCGCCGAGTTGCGGGTGGAAACGAGGTACGGCCTCCACCGGCGGGCTCTTGAATGCGCCGCCCTCCGGTCGTTTCCTGTGAACCCTGGCATCCACTGGACACTTCCCTCCGTATATCCTCTGGAACGCAGGCTTACGGGCACCGGTATTCCGGGGCGAGGTAACCGGTCATGATTATGGTTGACCGACGGCCGGTCCACGTATGCCCGTTCGGGCCCGATTATCCGCCGTCCCGACGGACACCGTAATGATACGTTCGACCGCATGCAGAAGATTCTGGAACAGACGTCTGTTCCAGATTGCTTTCGATACGATTCCCGACAGGCGGTCACGCCCCTAAAGAAAGGGGGGAGGAGATCAGCCGGCCCGCGATGGCGGAGCCGCTTCGGCCGACCGGGAAATCAGACGGACGGACGACAACAGGCGCCGAACCCCGCACGCTCCCGCGAGGTCGACCGTGCACCTACTCGATTCCGGCGCTTCACCATGCTTCCAGTCTCGCCGAGAATTCGATCACCAGTCAACCGGCCCGCGGGCCCGCCGTGGATCCTTCGAACATCTTGATACGTCGCAAAACCGACGCTCCCTCACTTTCTGCCTCGCCCCGGGCGCCCCAGTAGGCGCACACCGAGGACGTCACGCGGGCCGCGCCGCCGGGGCTGTCCGGCCGGACGGACAGCCCCGGGGTGCGTTGTCCGGACGTCAGGCCCCGGTGGTCCGGCGGGCTGGCGCGCATCACCAGGTCGGCCGGGAGCAGCAGGCCGCTCGCGAGCGGGCTACCCGGCTCCTCGACGGCGGCGATCAGCTGCTCGACCAGGAGGCACGCGAGGGCGGCCCAGCGGCAGGCGCACGCTGGAGGGACGACTGGAGCAGCATGCAGAGCGGGACGTCGTTGAAGCTGGTCACCGCGAAGTCGCCGTCGACGGTGAGACTCGCGGAGCGGACGGCTTGGTATAGGCGGTGATGGTAAGCCAGTCCCTTGCCCACACCGGCGCGGCCGGGCGGATGGGGCCGGCGAGCAGCCGCCCAACGGCCAAGGCCAGGGCAACCGGGTCGTCGTCCAGGGCCCCGACCTCGAAGCCACGGTCGGGGCGGCCGAGGCTTGGAGAGGCTGGCCCTGCGATCGACGAGCCAGGACACCGGGGCGCATGCCGGTGCCAGCATGGCCTCGAGAATAGCCCGATGTTTGGACCGAGTCGGTCTGACAGTTGGGTCCAGCAGGCCGTGGAAGGCGGTGCGGGCGTGCAGTTCGGCTGTGCGGTTGGGCGGGGATCCTGGGTGAGCAGCGTGGTGACGCGGTAGCTGAGGCTCTGCTGCCAGCCGGCCAGTTCCTCAACTGTGACGTCCGTCAGGTGGCCACGCCATGCTTGGGTGATGGCGGCGGGAGGTCGAGGGAGAGGCCGGTTCCGGCGAGGAAGGCGTCGAGGATGTCGGGGCGGTACTTGAGTGGCCGCGAAATGGCGGTCCATCTTCTGCAGGGCGCTCTGCGCGGCTGATCCCGGGATCTGCGACGCGGTGTCGAAGCTCCCCGCGAAGGTCATCCCGAGGGTGGCGATCGCGGCGACGATCAGAAGCCACACGGCCAGGACCGTACGGCGCCGCCGCACTGCGAACAGTCCCCATCGGTGGAGCAGCACAGCCATGGTCACAGCTCATTTCGGTCGGAGGGCGTCTGCGGATCTCCAGCAAAGCCCGGCCGGTTGACGCTCCAACCCCTCTCGACCTGACGATTCCTTGACGGTCTGCGCCGTGCCGACCGGGGCCGCACCGGTGGTGGCCGGGTCGGTCTGGTGACGGTTCGTGCTCCGGACGGTCAGGTGGGCGACGCGGTGGAGCTGGAGGGTGCATCGGGGGGCAGGGAGTCGAGAGTCGCCATGAGCAGGTTGTCGAGCAGCGCCCACCCGGTCAGGTGGAATTCCACGGGGACGGTCCTCCGTACGGTGGGTGGGCCGCTCTCCTCCCGGGGCGGCTCCGGGCTGCTCAGCACGGTTCGGGCGGTTTCGTCGTCATCGCCGCGGCCCCGCCGCAGGCCCATGCCCAGGGTCTGCCGGTGCGGGGACGATGGGGACGTGGTCAGCGAGGAAGGCCAGTACGGCCGGGGTGACGGCGGATGCGCTGTGGCCGGCGCCGCTGACGACATCCAGGCGGCTGGTGATGCCGTGGCGGTTCCAGTTGTCGCGCAGTTCGGTCATCCGGTCCATGCGGCTGCCCGGCTGCTCGGCGCCCTCCCAGACGTCGATGGCGGTGTCGTCGGCTCCGATGACGAGCTGGACGGGCACCTGCGCCATGGCGGTGGTGTCGGGAGTGGCGGCGAAGAGGGTTTCGCTGTCGGCGGTTCCACGCCACCAGGGGGTGCAGGCGTCGAGGAGGGTGGTGCGGCCGGGCGCGCCGACGGAGAGGGAGGCGAGGCGGTGGGGGTGGAGGTAGAAGAAGCGGTGGGCGAACTGCCCTCCGCCGGAGAAGCCGTGCAGGTGGAAACGGTCGGTCCGGATGTGCCAGCGCGCGGAGGCCTCCTCGACCATGTCGAGCAGCCGCAGGTCGGGGCGCAGGCCCGGCTCGGTGAAGAACTTGTAGCTGTCCAGGTCGTTGGGCCCGGCCAGGCCGGCGGGGAACAGCGGGGCGAGGACGACGCAGTCGTGTTCCTCGGCGAAGTCGGCGAAGGAGTCACGGACCTGCCCGACGTAGCGGTGGGTGCCGTGGACGGCCACCACGAGCGGGCGGGGCTCGCCGGTGTTGCTGTGGCGGCGGGGGACGTACAGGCAGTAGGAGACACGGGGGTCACGGGCAAGCGCGAACAGCGGCGTGGAGCCGGTGAGGAACTGCTGCGCGGGATGGTCGGGGGGCAGGTGCCAGGGGGAGACGGGGGCTTCGGCGGGCATTGGTCGACTCCGTGGTGCGGGTGCGGGTGCGGGTGCGGATGCGGGATGGCGGGACAGGCGGTGCGATGCTCCGGCCGCCCGCCGGCGGGACGGGTCAGGCGGACGCGGGCAGTTCCATGTCCATGAGCGGGGCGTACTGCTGGCCGGCGTAGCAGTCGCTGTCGTGCAGGTCGCCCTGGACGGTGGGGCGAGGCAGGGAGACCTTGACGGCGAGGGCGTGGCGGTGGTTGACGACGAGGATCCGGTCGGGGTCGGTGTTGTAGAGGGACGCGAAGAGGCCTTCGTTGAGGAAGCCGGTGGCCACCAGGGCGTCGTACGCGGCTTGGTCGTGGCACATGAAGTCGAAGGTGAGGGTGAAGGGTCCGGCGTTCTTGGAGCGGACCAGGGAGCAGTAGTCGGTCAGGGTGGCCATGGGCTCACAGCTCCTCGGTGGTGGTGCGGAACAGTTCGGTGGGGGTGACGCCGGTGGCGACGTGGTTGAGGGTGAAGCGGTAGAGCGGGCCGCGGTCCATCTCCGGCGGGGAGTACGGGTAGGCGAGGGTGGAGACGAGTCCGTCGTACTCGGGGATGGGCAGGTGGCTGCTGACGTGGGCGACGAAGGTGGAGACGGCGTGCGCGGTGGCCTGGTCGGGGGCGGTGACGGTGATCAGCACGCCGAGCTCGCGGGGTAGCAGCTGGTCGGGTTCGGTGCCGTCGAGGACGGCTCCGGCGCCGTAGAGGCGGTAGTCGATGTCGACGGTGCCGGGGTCGACCTCGCCGTCGAAGACGTCGAGGATCTTCGCGTCGAAGTACTGCCGGGCGAACGGCAGGAGCTTGGGCAGGGCGTCGATGACGAGGCGGTCGCGCACCCCACCGATGATGACGCTCTGGTAGCCGACGAGTTCGGCGCCTTCGAGCTTGTTGGTGTACCCGTCGGCCGGCAGGTAGGCGGCGCCTCGTACGCGGACGGTCCGCTCGTCGACGGCCTCGTAGGTGGCGTCGGTGGTGTCCAGAGTCCCGGAGGGCTCCAGGATGTGGAACGGGTCGGCGTTCTCGTACAGGGTGTGGGCGGCGACCGAGCGCGGGGTGAGGCGGCTGCCGTCGGCGAGGGTGGTGACGTCGAAGTGGTCTTCGCGCAGGTGCACCAGCAGGCCGTTGGCGGAGGGCGGGATCGCGCAGGCGGCGCCGCATTCGATGGTCTTGGCCATGTGCCAGGTCAGGCCCGGGTCGGCGCCGTGCAGGTGAGGGAGGGCGGCGAACAGAGCGGTGTCGCTGGCGCGTCCGGCGAGGATGACGTCGCAGCCCTCCAGGAGGGCGTGCTGGATCGGCTCGACGCCCATCATGGCGACCGTGTGGCTGCGGGCGAACAGGTCCCGGTCGATGGCCGGCGCGTTCGGCAGGGCTCGGATGCGGCCGGCGTCGTACAGGTCCTGGATGCGGTCGGCGGGCTGGTCGGAGTAGATCAGGCCGAGCTTGAAGTGCAGGTCCTCCTGAGCGGCGATGGTGCGGGCCATCTCCGCGACCTGGTCGACCCCGACGTCGCGCCCGCTCGTGCCGCAGGATCCGATGATGAGCGGGATGCCGAGCTCGTCGCGGGCCTTCAGCAGCAGCCGCAGGTCGCGGGTCACGGCCTGGCGGGAGAGCTTGGGTGTGCCGGAGCCGAGGGCGGCCGGGCCGCTGTCGGTGGATCCGGCGTCGCAGGCGATGACGTGCGGGCGGGCTTCGACGCCGCGCCGGAAGGCGTCGGCGTCGAAGCCGGCGCCCAGCGCCCCGGTCGGAGCGAGGATGCGCAGTTCCATGGGTTCAGAGCCTTTCGCCGTGCAGGTTCATGTGCGGGTTCAGAGGGTTCGTCACGCCGTGTTCCGGTCGGGGGCTCGGCGGGCCAGGAGGGTGAAGACGGCGAAGGTGACCGTGGCGAAGGCGGCGGCGTTGAGCATCATGAAGCGCCAGCCCGTGAGGTCGATGGTGGTGCCGAGGATCGCCGGGCCCAGGGCCATGCCCGCGGATGAGGCGAGGGTGTAGAGCGCGGTGTAGGTCCCCAGCACCTTCTGGGTGGGTGCCAGGTTCCACAGCGCGACCAGCGCGTTGACCGCGAACGACGCGTAGCCGAGGGCGGAGAGGACCATCGCGGCGACCGTTCCCGGGAGGGTGGGGAGCGCGAAGCCGACCAGGAGGCCGGCGACGAACAGGGCGACGCCGTAGCGCATGGCGCGCAGTTGCCCGATCCGGTCGGACCAGTAGGCGATGGGCAGCACGCACACGAGGAAGGCGACGGCGCCGGGCAGGGCGAGTCCGCCGGCCTGGCCGCGGGTCAGCCCGAGGAGTTCGGTGGCGTACGGGGTGGTCAGCGACCGCAGGGCGGTCCACATGCCGGCGAAGCAGAAGATGCCGATCATCAGCAGCAGCGCGGGGCTGGAGGGGGATCGCAACGCGTCCCGGAGGACGGCCCAGGGGGAGGCGAAGTCCGCCGTGTCGGGGCGGACGTCGGCGGGTTGCTCGGGCAGGACGGCCTGCTCGTGCCGGCGGCCGAGGAACCACCAGGACAGGCCGAGCATGATCAGCATCAGGGCCGGGGGGATCGCGAACGCCAGGCGCAGGCTGCGATCGACGACCAGCAGGCTGATCAGGGACGAGATGATGATGGTCAGGCTGACGCCGGCCTTGATGAAGCCCTGTGCCTTGCTGCGGTTGCCCTCCGAGACGTAGTCGGAGACCAGCGTCTCGGTGACGCCCTTGAAGGCGTTGGCGACCGCGGCGAAGCCCACGACGCACACCATGAGGACCGGGAGGCTGCCGGCCCAGGGGATGAGCACGAACGGGACCGTGGCGGCCGACGCGCCGATCAGCACGATGGGCCATCGACCCCTGCGCCGGCGGACGAGTTTGTCGGAGAGGAATCCCACGGACGGTTGGGTGAAGATCCCCAAGGCGTGGTCCAGGCCCATGATCAGGCCGATGACACCGGCCGAGGTGACGTAGTGGCGCAGTTGCTCGGGCACCTGGGCGTCGTAGAAGTTCCACACCGACTCCTGGGCGAAGACCGCCAGGGTCACCCACAGGACCGCGCTCGCGCTCATCCGGTTCCGCACGACGGGGGCCGGCGGCGTGAGGGTCGGAGTTCCGCCGGGGGTGGACGGAGAGTTGTGCATCATGGCGGCTCCTTGCCATATGCTATAGCAAAATGGGGATGCTTGTGCGCCGGTCGCCTCCCGCGGCACCGGTGAACAGGCGTTCGAGCTTGTGGGGGTCAGCTGCCGGAGAGCTGGATCAGCGCTTCGCGGTGGTGGTGTGCGGCGAGCTGCTCGGCCCGGTCCTCGTCCCGTTCCAGCAGGGCATCGAGAAGGCCGCGGTGCTCGCGGTAGCGGCGGCGGAACGCCTCGGCCCGCTCCGGGGCGAGCTTGACGGTCAGATCGAGGCGCTCCTCGTCACTGAACGCGCGGGCCTGCTGCAACAGTCCTTCCAGGACCGGGTTGCCGACCGAAGCCTCCACCTGATGGTGGAAGTGGCGCAACAGGTGGTGGACCTCCGCGAGCCGGCCGGTCACGTCGGCACCCGGCCCGCGTTCGGCCAGTTCCTGCTCGATCCGCGCGACCGCGCCGTCGGCGCGCTGTAGCACTCCGGCCAGGTCGGCGAGCTGGGCGTCGGTGGCATGGCGGGCGGCGAGCCGGGCCATCAGCGCGGACAGCCGCACCTCGGCCTCCACGATCTCGGAACGCGCGGCGGCCGAGTGGTCTGCGATCCGCAATGCTCGGCTCCCGACCCGCTCCACCACCTTCTCGTGCACCAGCTGGCGCAGCGCCTCGCGCACCGGCGTGGGGCTCACACCGAGCCGGGCGGCGAGATCACGTTCGGTGATCTTCTCGCCCGGACGCAACGAGCCCTCGCGGACCGCCGCTCGAAGCCGCTGGTAGGCCTGGTCGGCCAGCGACGCCGTCTCCATGGGGCCCAGTGCATCGTTGCTCATGGTCGCAAGAGTGCATCCTGCTATAGCAAACAGTCAATAGGCTCATTGCCGGAAGATGACCACCGCGTTGCCGAACGCCCCCATCGCGACGCGCACCAACGGGGCCCCGTCCGGCGGCCCCTGCGCGGCTGCCCGGCTCGCCTACCGGGTGCCCAGCAGGATGGCCGGTATAGGGCTGGGGCCTCATTGGGCTGGTGGAAAAGATTATTAACGGGCCCGGTGCTGTGCTCTTCGACCTATCAAAGACCAGATCAAGGCCTTGCTGAGGGCGGGGTCCTTGATGGCTCGCCGGGGTTCCTCAAAGGGAAGGCGGCCCGCTTTGATGGGGTCCGCCGCGCGCTCCAACGCCCTGCGTAGGCCCGGTGGCTGGAGTTGATCCGACGTCACAGGCGAGGTCCCTTCGCGGGGTCAGCCCAGGGTGGTGGGGGTGCCCGGGGTGAGCCAGTGCAGGTGGGTGGTGAGACCGGCTTGATCGAAGGCGGAGTTGACGTCCTCGCGGCCCTGGGAGAAGTGAGCCCAAGAGGTGTAGTGGATGGGGACGACGTTCCTCGCGCCGAGCGAGCGGAGGAGTTCCACGCCCTGGGCGCCGTCGAGGGTGATCGGCAGTTCACCGATCTCGTCGACCTGTGCGGCGCCGAAGTGGAGGACGGCGGTGTCGATGGTGAAGCGCTGTGCGATCTCGTCGAGTTCGTCGAAGTAGACGGTGTCGCCGGAGATGTAGAGCGCTTCCTGCTCGCCGTGCTGCTCGACGACGAAGCCGATCACGTCTCCGGCGTGCAGGGCAGGGGTGGCGGTGATACGCAGGCTCTCCGTGCCGCGGGTGATCTCGTGGCTCGCCCACGGATCGAGGCCGACGGCGCCGTCGCCGAGCCGGCCGGCACCGCTCGTGGTGGTCACCACGGTCCGTCCGGCCAGCAGTGCGCGGCCGGCATGGTCCAGGTTGTCGGGGTGTTCGTCGTGGCTCAGCAGGACGGCGTCGATGGCCGGCAGCTGGTCGATGGTCAGGGCGGGGCCGGCAGTGCTGTTCAGTGTGGCGGTGCCGAACCGGTACTGCGCCGGGGCGGGGTCGAAGACCGGGTCGGTGAGCAGCCGGAACCCGCCGATCTCCAGCAGGACGGTGGCGGTGCCGATGTGGGTGATGGTGATCTTCATGGTGCTCTCCTCGGTTCGGGGCAGGGGGTGGGTAGGTGACGGGGGGACGTGGTGTGGCCGCGGCGGTCAATGCGAGTGTTCGACCTGCAGCATCCAGTGGTGTTTCTCCAGTTCGCCGGTGACGGCGATGAGGAGGTCCTGGGTGACCGGGTCGGCCGTCGCGGTGACCTCGATGCGCCGGCGCATCCGGGCGACGAGCGTGCTCATCGAGGCGGTCACGAGGTCGAGGGCGGTGGAGTCCTTGATCCATCCGGCCGGTAAGGCGGGGAGCCCGCTGGCGGCGGTGACGGTGGCCGAGCGCCCGTCCGGCGGGCTGCCGATGGTGGCGGAGCGTTCGGCCAGCAGGTCTGAGAAGTCGCGCGTCGTGGTGACCAGTTCGTCCAGTTGCTGGTGCAGGGAGCGGAATCGCGGGCCGAAGAGTGTCCAGTGGGCCTGTTTGGCGTTCAGTGAGAGGTCGAGCAGGTCAACCAGGGTGCCCTGCAGGGCCTGGGCGGCGACTGCCTGGTCGGAGTCGGCAAGGGGGCCGGTGACGATCGTCATGAGGTGCTCCGCTCGTACGGGTCGGTTGACCGTCGGGGACAGGCTTTGGTGGGCCTGTCCCCGACGGGTGGGGCAGCAGGTCAGTTGGCGGCGGCGTCGAGGATGAGGTCGGTGACGGCGCGGGGGTGGCTGATCATCGCGGCGTGGGAGCTGTCGATCTCCACGGTGTGGGCGTGGGCGCGGGCGGCCATCGCCCGCTCCGCCTGCGGCGGGATGACACGGTCGTCGCGGGCCACCAGGTACCAGGACGGGACGGTGCGCCAGGCGGGGGCGGCTGCCGGCTGCAGGAGGGTGGCGAACGCCGCCGGGCGCTGCGCCGCGGCCAGCTGCGCGGCCTGCGCGGCGGGCAGGTCCTGGGCGAAGAGCTGCCGGAAGTAGGCGGGGTCGAGGTACGCGTCGGCGTCGCCGGGCGCCGCTTCGGGGAATGGCCGGGCGACCACGTGCTGGAGCAGTTCGGAGGCGCCGCCGCCGAGCGCGGTGGCCTGGGCGACGCTCTCGCCCTCCTGCGGCGCGTAGGCCGCGATGTAGACGAGGGCCTTGACGGCGGGGTTGCCGGTGGCGGCGCCGGTGATGACGGCCCCGCCGTACGAGTGGCCGACGAGCACCACGGGCCCGGTGAGGGTGCTGAGGAACGACCTGAGGTACTCGGTGTCGCCGGTCAGGCCGCGCAGCGGGTTGGCCGGGGCGAGGACGGTGTAGCCGCGCTTCTGCAGGGACTGGATGACGGCGTTCCAGCCGGAGGCGTCGGCGAAGGCGCCGTGCTCCAGCACGATGGTGGGTTTGACCCGGGTCGGGCTGTGCGCCGGGTTGTCCGACGCCGCGGCGGGGACCGCGGTCAGGCCGAGCAGGAGCAGGGCGCTGATGACGGCGGCGCGGCCGGATCGGGGCGCTGTGCGCCTGGCATGGGGGTTCATGGGTCTTCCTCGGGAATCGGGGGCCGGCGGTGGGTTGCTTGCTGGCGCTGGACTACTTGACGAAGCGTTCGATGAAGGCGAGGGCGGTCTCGGCGACTTCGCGCCAGCCGGAGTCGATGGTGAGCGAGTGGCCGCGGCCGGGGATCTCGGTGAACTCGGTGGGTCCGGGGTTGCGCTGCTGCCGCTTGTAGGCGGCGGCCGAGATCGCGTGCGGGACGGTGTGGTCGCGTTCGCCGGAGACGATCAGCAGCGGCCCGCGGTCCGGGTTGTCGGTGTCGGCCTTCGCCTCCGTCCAGGGGTTGAAGTTCGCCGTGGCGGCCTGGAAGAGCGGCGCGCCGGGCGCGGGGACGGCGTAGGTCTCGTGGAGCTGGCGGGCCTCCTCCTCGCTGACGGCGTTGGCGAAGGCGTAGCGGAACTGCTCGTAGGTGAGCGGGACGGCGCGGTGGCGGTTGGCCGGGTTGCCGAGTACCGGGAGGGAGGAGCGCAGGGCCGAGATCGGCAGGGGCAGGACGCCCCGGAAGGGGGCGGCGTCGATGGCGACGGTGGCTGCGGACAGGCCGCGCCCGGCGATGATCTGGGCGAGGAGTCCGCCGAAGGAGTGGCCGATGACGGCGGGCCTGCGCCGGAGGTGCGCGATGACGGCGCTGTAGTGGTCGGCGACCTGTCCGACGGTCTTGTTCGCGAAGACCTCGGGGTGGGCGGTGGCCTCCTCGACGGTGTCGGGGTCGTCGGGCCAGCCCGGGGACAGCGGTGTGTAACCGGCGGCGTCGAAGAGGGCGGCCCAGCGGTCCCAGCTGGCGGGCAGGAGCCACAGGCCGTGGATGAAGACGACGGGGGTGCGCCCGGAGGCGTTGGCCCGCTCGATGTCGGCCAGGGTCGCGGCGGGAATCAAGGGTGCGGGGTCGGACATGGCTGCTCCGTGAGGTGCGAAGAGACCGGAGGGTGCGGATGTGCGGGGAGCGGTTGGCGAGGGGGCGCCCGTGGGGCCGGCGGCGCGGCCTGGCGGGTGCGCGGCCGGGCCTGCGCAGCCGGTCGCGGCCTGCGCCGCCGGCCTTCGTGAGGTCTGGGCTCAGGTGGCGATGAAGGCGAGCAGGTCGGCGTTGAAGGCCTTCTCGAAGTCGCCGACCAGGCCGTGCGGCGCGCCCGGGTAGGTCTTCAGGACGGCGTTCTTGAGGAGCTTGACGCTCTGCAGGGCGGCTGCCCGGATGGGGACGATCTGGTCGTCGTCGCCGTGGGCGACCAGGACGGGGATGTCGATGCTCTTGAGGTCCTCGGTGAAGTCGGTCTCGGAGAAGGCCTTGATGCAGTCGAGTGCGCCCTTGAGGCCGACCTGCATGCTCATCAGCCAGAAGGCGTCGCGCAGGCCTTGGGAGACGGTGGAGCCGTCCCGGTTCGCGCCGTAGAAGGGGGTGCTGAGGTCCTGGTAGAACTGCGAGCGGTCGGCGGCGACCCCGGCGCGGATGCCGTCGAAGGTCTCGATGGGGGAGCCTTCGGGGTTCGCGGCGGTCTTCAGCATCAGCGGCGGGACGGCGCCGAGCAGGACGGCCTTGGAGACGCGGGCGCTGCCGTGGCGGCCCAGATAGCGGGTGACCTCGCCGCCGCCGGTGGAGTGTCCGACCAGGACGGCGTCGGTCAGGTCGAGCTGCTCGACGAGCTCGGCGAGGTCGTCGGCGTACTGGTCCATGTGGTTGCCGTCCCAGGTCTGGGAGGAGCGGCCGTGGCCGCGCCGGTCGTGGGCGACGGCGCGGAATCCGTGGGAGGCGACCAGGCGGGCCTGGTTGTCCCAGGCGTCGGCGTTCAGCGGCCAGCCGTGGCTGAAGATGATCGGCCGGCCGGTGCCCCAGTCCTTGTAGAAGATCTCGGCGTCGTCGCGGGTGGTGATGGTGGGCATGGTGTACCTCCTGAGCGTGCGGGTGACGTGTCCGGCTGTCCCGGGTGTCGCCACCCCGGCCTGCCGTGTTCCGGTGGTCAGAGTCTGTTGCGCGGGAGGTGGTCCGAGCTTGAGTCAACCGACTCCCCTGTAGCGGGTTGAGTCGTCGACGGCACGCTCAGTCGTCGGCCTGTGGGTGGCCGCCCGCCGGCGGCGCGGCAGGCCCGACGGGCGGTCCGATATCCTCGGTCGCGCTGGTCATCGGGGGTGGTGCGCAGCCCCGGGGGCGTGGGAGGGGAGTGGGTCGTGGCGCTCGTACTCGACACGGCGGAGCTGCCGCGCCAGGATCGTGCGGAGGCGGTGTTCGCCGCGATGCTGATCGCCACTCCGGCTTGCCGGCTCGTGCACTGGGATCCGGACGCCGTCCTGCGGGCGCGGATCGACCTGTGGGATTTCGGCGGGGTGTTCCTGTGGCGCCACGAGGGGTCGGGCGTGCGGATGACCCGCACCGCGGCCCACATCCGCCGCGACGCCCCCGAGACGGTGGCGATCGCCCTGCAGGAGTTCGGCCGCGCCCGGCGGATCCAGGCCTCGCACACGGCGGAACTGAGCCGCGGCGACCTCCTGTTGTCCGACCTGACCGCGCCCTACGACTACGCGTGGAGTGGGATCGGCGCCGCCAGCGCGCTGTCGATACCGTACGAGCGGCTCGGGCTGCCGGTGGACCTGGTGCGCCGGGCCGCGCCGCTGCTGCACACGAGCAGCCTGTACGGCTTCGTCCGCGAGCACCTGGCCAGGCTGGCCGCGGACGCGGACGCGCTCGGGGCCGATGCCGGAGCATCCGCGCTGGGAGAGGCGAGCGTCGTGCTGGTGCGCGCGCTGCTCGCGTCCGCCGCCCACCACGACCGGCAGGCGCGCCCGGCCCTCGCCGAGACCCTCCCGGTGCGGATCCACGCCTACATCGACCTGCACCTGCGCGACCCGCTGCTGCGGCCCGCCACGATCGCGGCCGCCCACGGCATCTCGCTGCGGACGCTCTACCGGCTGGTGCAGCCGCCGTACTCGACTCTGGAGCAGTGGATCATCAACCGGCGGTTGGAGGGCATCCGCGCGGACCTGGCCCGATCCGAGCACCGCCACCGACCGATCGCCGACATCGCCCGCTCCTGGGGCTTCGCCGATCCCTCCCACTTCGGCCGCCGCTTCCGCGCGGCGTACGGACTCACCCCCCGCGAGTGGCGCCGCCTCCTCGCCGAGGGCGGCTAGCCGGCCTGCGACGACGGCGCCTGGCCTGAACGTGCGGCGCACGCCCTGCGCTGGCCCCACCGTGTCGGCGTTTGCGACAAAGCGGGCACCACCTGCCCGGTGTGCGGCTTCCGTTCCTAGGCTCACGATGCAAGGTCACCCGCCCGGACACCCTTCGCCCGGTGCGGGCCCCGGTCGTGCATGCAGCACAGGCACCACGTCGGAGAGCAGCCCATGAACCGTCCCCTCACATCGGCCACGCCCCGGTCCGTCCCCTCCCGGGCAGAACCCGCAGGAGGAGCGCCCGCGTTGTACGGACGCGAAGGCGAGATCGTCTACCTGGAGCGGCTGCTGGACGGACTGCAGCAGGGCGTCGGCGCCGCTGCGGCCGTGGTCGGCGCCGCGGGCACCGGCAAGTCCGTCCTGCTGGACGCCGTTGGGGACTCTGCGGCGCGGCGGTCCATGACGGTGCTCCGCGTCGCGGGCGCCGAGCCGGAGCGCCGGCTGCCCTTCGCGGCTCTGCACCGACTCCTGGAGCCGCTGTGGTCCCCTTCCCGCCGGCCGGACCAGGACATCGCGCGTACGCTGCGAGCCGCCATCGAGGCAGGGACCGGGCCGGACGGCCACCACAGGGTGGCGAATGCGGCCCTGGAGCTGCTGACCGCCTCCTCCACCTCCGCACCCCTGGTCGCCGTCGTCGACGACCGGCAGTGGATCGACGACCCGACGGCGGACGTACTGGCGTTCGTCGCCCGCCGGATCGAACGGGTGCCCCTCCTGCTGCTGACCGCGAGCCGCCCCCGCAGCCACGGCAGCGCCTCCCTGGCGGCCGAGGCCCACCTGACCTCCCTGCACCTGCGGGAACTCGACGACGTCGCGGCGGGCGCACTGCTGGACTCACTTCCACAGCGACCGACCCCGGCGCAGCGCACCCTCGTCCTCCAGCAGGCCGCAGGCAATCCGCTGGCACTGCTCGAACTGGCCCGGGCGGTGACCGACGGCACAGCGCAAACCCGCCTTGAACCGACCGGTCTGCTGCCCCTGACACCCGCACTGAAGCGGATCCACGGGGAGCGGCTGCCCGGCCTCGACGCGACCACCCGGCAGGCGCTGCTGGTCGCCGCGGCCGCCGGCGAGCCGGACCGGGCAGCGGTGCTGACCGCGGTGCACCTCTGCGCGGCAGGCGCTGACGACCCGTTGGGGCTTGAGGTCTGGCAGGCCGCGGAGGAGGCCGGCCTGGTGACCGTCGAGGACGGCCGGGTGCGGTTCCGGCACCCGCTGGTGCGCTCGGCCGTCTACCAGGCGGCGCCGTTCGCGGCCCGCCGCAAGGCCCACCTCGCGCTGGCGGCGGCACTCGGGGGCAGCCCCGACAGGCAGGCATGGCACCGCTCGGCAGCGGCACTGGGACCCGACGAGGAGATCGCGCAGGACTTGGTGGCAACAGCCGAGCGGGCCCGCCGGCGAGGTGGGTACCAGGGGGCCGCGGACGCGATGAGGCGCGCGGCGGAACTGACCCGGGAGGCGCCACTGCGCACTCTCAGGCTGCTGGAGGCCGCCGAGCTCGCGATGTTCGCGGGCCTGCCGGACGAGGTCGCCGCCATCACCACCGAGGCCGTGGCGAGCACCGACGACCCGCAGTCACTGAGCGCGGCGTCCATCCGGGCCGGATGGGCGCTGGCCGTCACCACCCGCCACAGCGCCTCGCTCGGCTTCCTGCTGCCGGCCGCCGCCGCCGTACTCACCCGCGACCCGCGGGACGCGCTCGCCGCGCTGAGCACAGCGGCCACCGTCATCTACAACAGCGGCGACCCCCGCTCACGCGATGAGAGCCTGCGACTGGCCGCCATGATCGCCGCACTCCCCGGCCGGGCGGCGGACCGCCTGTGGGCCCAGGCGGGCTGTGACCCCTTCGGTGACCGGCCGCAGTACCTGCGGCTGCTGGCAGAAGGCGCCGCCGAGCAGGAGCCCAGCCTGCCGCACCTGATCCTGCTGGGAGCCGGCGCGTGGATCCTCGACGAAACGCACACCTCCCTGCACCTGCTCGGTCAGGCACAGGAACACCTGCAACGCGTCACCACGACGGGCGCCAACGCGACACTGTCCGCCGCCCTGGGGCTGGTGCAGTACGAGAGCGGGGCGTGGCAGGCCGCCCGGTCGACCTGCACCGAGGCCTACCGGGTCGCGCGGGTGGGCGGCCTGGAGATGGCGGCTGCCAGCTCCTGGTCGCTGGTCGCGGCCTTGGACGCGGTACAGGGCGACACCGCGCGGGCACGGACCAGACTCGCGCAGGCCATGGCCGGGATCGAACCGACACAGACCCGTGCCATGGCGGTGCGCGCCCGTCTCGTCCTGGCGAGCGCGGCAACAGCGGACGGCGACCACCCGGGCGCGTGGGAGCAACTGCGCGGACTGTTCGCAGGCGACGCCGACGCCACACCGCTGCACTACCACGCCTCCTTCTACGCCGTCGCCGACCTCGCGGCCGCCGCGGCCCGGGTGGACCGCCGGCGCGAAACCCTGTCCTTGCTGGAGGCGGTCGAGGATCGCCTCCAAGGAGGCACGAGCATGCGCCTGGGTCTCCTGCTGCGCCGGGCACGCGCGCTGCTGTCCGGCCCGGAGGACGCCGAGGAGCACTTCCTTGCCGCCCTCGATCCGGCCGGCGATCCATGGCCGTTCGAGCGGGCCAAGGCGCGGCTGGAGTACGGGGAATGGCTGCGCCGACGCCGCCGCGTGAACGACGCCCGCCCCGTGCTGGCCGGCGCGCTGGCCGTCTTCGAGCGGCTCGGGGCCAAGCCGTGGGCGGCCCGGTGCGCCGCCGAGTTGCGGGCCTGCGGCGTGACCCCGCAGCACACCGACGGCCCACACGAACAGGGAGGAGCGGGCCTCACCGCGCAGCAACTCCAGATCGCCCGGCTCGCGGCCGAAGGCCTGAGCAACCGGGAGATCGGCGAGCGGCTCCTGCTGTCACCGCGCACCATCGGATTCCACCTGTACCAGGTCTTCCCGAAGCTGGGCGTCACCGCCCGCTCCCAGCTGCGCAGAGCCCTCGACGAACAGGTACGAACCGGACACCCGGGAGGCCTGGCGTGATGACCGGTCAGATGACCTAAGCACCCCGCCGACCAGCGGCCCAGGATGGACGAGAGGGCTTCGCCCACCTGCCCGCCCCCTGCTCCCCGGTGGTGAATCCTTGCCCGACCTCGAATCGATCACCCACGCACGGCCGCCCGGCCCGCCCACGACACCGACGGCTCTCGCCACCAAGACCCTGTACGGCCGGGAGAACGACCTCGCACTCCTGGAACACCTGCTGGACCAGGCTCGACACGGCCGGGGAGGTGCCCTGTCCATCAGCGGTGGAGCAGGCCTGGGCAAGTCGACCCTGCTCGCCGCCGCCGACCGCAGCGCACGGCGTCGCGCGATGACCGTCCTGAGCGCCCTGGGCGTCGAGTCCGAGAGCCACCTGCCGTTCGCCGGACTGCACCAACTCCTGCTGCCGCTGCGCGCCGACGCCGTCAGGCTGGAGCCGAAACAACGGCACGCCCTGCGCGCCGCATTCGGTCTGGAGGACACCGCCCCGGACCTGTTCGGCATCGCGCTGGCCACCCTCGAACTCCTCTCGGAAGCCGCCGGACGCACCCCGGTGCTCCTGATCGCCGACGACACGCACTGGCTGGACCGGCCGACCCAGGACGTCCTGGCCTTCGTCGCCCGCCGCCTCGGCGCGGACCCGGTCGTCGTCCTGACCGCCTCCCGCACCGAGACACCCGACCCTCACAGCGGCGCCGACCACGAACACCTGCGGCTGCGGGCTCTTGAGGACGACGACGCCGGCGCGCTGCTGGACAGCTGCTCCCCCCGACTCGCACCCGCCGCCCGGGCCCTCGTCCTCGCCCAGGCCGCCGGCAACCCGCTGGCGTTGGTGGAACTGCCCCGGGCCCTGGCCGACGACGACGGGGCGGGACGGCTGCCCGAACTCGTCCCCCTCACCGAACGCCTGGAACGGGCGTTCAGCGCCCGCGCCACCACGCTGCCTCGGGCGACCAGGACCCTGCTGCTGGCAGCGGCCGCCGAGAGCGGCTGCGAGCTCGGACAACTCCTCAGGGCCGCAGGCATCGTCGAGGGCGCCCCGGTCGGAGCCCACGCGCTCCAACCCGCCGTCGACGAGGGCCTCGTGCATCCCGAAACCCTCCGGGTCCGGTTCCGCCATCCGCTGATCCGCTCCGCCGTCTACGCCAGGGCGGGCCTCGTCGAGCGGCTCGCCGTCCATGCCGCCCTGTCCACCGTGCTGGCCGACGACCCGGACCGGCACGTCTGGCAACGGGCCGCCGCCACCCTCGGCACCGACGAAGGGGTGGTCACCCTCCTTGAGGAGTTCGCCGCCCGCGCCCGGGCCCGCGGCGGTGTCGCCGCCGCGGTCGACGCCCTGGGACAGGCCTCCGCGCTGACCGCCCTGCCGCCGCGCCGCACCTCTCTCCTGCTCGGCGCCGCGGAACTCGCCGGCGAACTCGGCCGCCGCCAGGTCGCCGTCGGCCTCGCCGATAGGACTGACCCGGCGTAGATGGGGCCGGCCGAGCACGCCCGGCTCGCCGCCGTCCGGGAGGTCACAGCCCCCGGCCCGATCCATGACGAGGCCCGGGTCCACACCCTGCTGCAGGCCTCGGAGCAGGCACACCGCTCCGGCGACACCGACCTGGCCGTCCACCTGCTCTGGCGGGCCGCCTCCCGCTGCTGGTGGGGAAACCTCTCGCCGCGCCTGCGCGAGGGCGTCGCCGCCGCTGCCGACCCGCTCGGCCTGCCGCCCGAGGACCCGCGCCTGCTCGCCGTACGCGCCTACGCCCTCCCAGAGACCCACGGCGCCACTGCCCTCGCCCGGATGGCTCAGGTGACACCGGACCGCTCCGACCCCGACGTCATGCGGTTCCTCGGAAGCACGGCCCTGATCCTCGGTGACTTCCACACCGCCTCCTCCTACATGGCCACCGCCGCCGAGAGCTGCCGCTCCCAGGGCCGCCTGGCGCTGCTGGCCCGTACCCTGGGCGCCGGCAACTGGGGGCGCCTGTGGACCGGCGAATGGGACCGCGTCCGCACCGAGAGCGAAGAAGCCGCCACCCTCGCCGAAGAGACCGGCGAACAGTTCTGGGCCGTGTCCGCCACCACCAACCTGGCCATGCTCGCCGCCCTTCGCGGCGAGCACGACCTCGCAGAAGCCCTCGCGCTGCAGGCCCGCAGCAGCCCCCACGTGACCGGGATCCGCTTCCTGCTGGTCAGCATCCAGCAGGTGCGCGGCGTCGCGGCGATCGCGGCCGGCCGCCCCGACGAAGCGTTCGACCTCCTGCGAAACGCCTTCGACCCCACCGACGACACCCACCACGACATGCGTTGGTGGACCGCCCCCGACCTCGCCGATGCCGCCGCCCACACCGGTCGCCAGAGCGAGGCACGTCGCATCCTCACCGGGCTCGACACCTTCGCCGGCAGCCTCCCCTCTCCCATGAACCTGATGTGCCTGCACTACGCCCAGGCCGTCCTCGCCCCCGACGACGACGCCGAACTCCGTATCAAGGAAGCCCTCACCCAGGAATCAGGCCACTGGCCCCTGTACCGGGCCCGCCTCCTCCTCGCCCAAGGACGCCTGCTGCGCCGCCTGCACCGGCCCGCGGACTCACGCGTACCCCTGCGCCAGGCCCGCGACATTTTCGACGCCCTCGGGTCGCCGCACTGGAGCAGCGTCGCCCGCCAGCTGCTCAGGGCGGCGGGCGAGGACAGCCGGCAGCGCAGTCCCGCCGCCCGCGAGCAGCTCAGCGCTCAGGAGCTCCAGATCGCCACCATGGCGGCCGCCGGTCTGACCAACCGCCAGATCGGGCAGCAGCTCTTCCTCTCCCACCGCACCGTCGGCTCCCACCTCTACCGGATCTTCCCCAAGCTCGGAATCACCACCCGGACCCAGCTCGGTGAAGCCCTGCGCACCACCTTCCCCGCCTCGCCGCCGGGCGGGCCCACCGCGAGCTGAATCGGTCACCGGTCAGCACCGGGCAGCCTTCCGCGTGCACGGGCGGAAAGGCGCACACCAGCTGCCCGCGAACCGGCCCTCGTCCGAGGGGCCGGCGAGCCACCACCCGGCACACCGCGCGAGGCCACCGGGCGGTACGACCCGGTGGTAGCCGCGCCTGGCGGGTGTGGGCCGCCTCAGGGCTGGTTGGCGAGGGTTGCCAGGTCGGTGCGGGCCAGGGGTGCGTGGAGGGGACTGAAGGCGGGATCGGTGGTGAGTGCGCGGTCGAGGTGGTTGCGGGCCTCTACGACCTGGCCAAGGCTGCGTTCGATTTCACCGAGGTGGTAGTCGAAGAGGGCGTTGTGCCAGCCGTGGGCCTGGGCCTGGTGGGCGAGGGGGAGGGCTTCGGTGTCGGCGCCGGTGCGGTGCAGGGCCCAGGCGAGGGCGTCGGCGACGAGGACGTTCTGTCGGCGGTCCCATTCGGCGCGCAGGAGGTGGACGGCTTCGGCGGGGTCGCCGTGGTCGGCTTGGTACTGGCCGAGGGTGAGGTCGTCGACGACGCCGTTGGCGGCGGCGAGTCGCTGTTCGGCGGTGAGCAGGCGGTACTGCTCCTGGGCGGCCGTGCGGTGGCCGAGGGATTCGTGGAGTTCGCCGAGTTCGAGCAGGTATTGGGGGAGTGGGACGCGGGCGATGGCGGCGGTGTAGTCCTGCACGGCATCGTCGGTGCGGCCGAGCCCGGCTTCGGCGCGGGCCTGGCCCGCCAGGGCCGGGGTGTACGACGGGTCGGTGTTCAGTGCTGCCCGGTAGCCGGTGAGTGCGTCGAGGGTGTGGCCTGAGTTCCGGTCGAGTTCGGCGATCTGGTACTGGCAGAAGGCCTTGTCGGCGGGGTCGTAGGCGTCGTCGAGGGCTTGGCGCAGTGCGGCCCGTGCGTCGTCGGTGCGGCCGTGCTGTTCGAGGTCGTAGGCGGCGCGGGTGAAGGACGCCGTGCCGGGTCGGCGGTCGAGGAGTTGCTGGACGGCGTCGGTGGCGCCGGTGTCGTCGCCGAGTTGGGTGCGGGCGTCGGCGAGGACGGCGTAGGCCGGCCAGTGCGCCGGGGAGGCGGTGATGGCCTGGTCGGCGAAGTCCCGTGCCTGGCCGAAGAGGTGGCGGGCGTTGGCGAGGGCGCCGAGGCCGGTGAGGGCGTCGGCGTTGGATTGCGGGGCCAGCGTCATCGAGCGGTTCAGGGCCTCCTCGGCCTTGGGGTAGTAGGACGGGTCCGCGGTGAGTCTGGCCTGTTCGACGTACTCGGCGCCGAGGCGGGCCCACCCCGGCGCGTCGTCGGGCAGTTGTCGTAGCCGCTGCTGGTCGGCCGCGATCGCCCGGGCCAGCGAACCGTCGGAGAGCGACGGGGTGCCCGGGCGCCGGGCGGCGTCCGCCGAGGGCTCGTGGGCATCGGGGCCGCCACGGCCCAGGGCACCGAAGGCGGCCAGTGCGCCGCACAGGGCGACAGTGCTGAGCAACAGTGGCAGGCGGCGCATGAAAGCCCCTCGGTCGTTCGGCGGGAAGCATCAGGTGTGCGGGTGGCCGACGGGATCACGCCGTCCACCCGCACAGCGGTGTCTGCTAGTTGGGCTGGTTGACGGCCTTGTCGTACGGCAGCGCCACGTACGGGAAGGTGGTGCCGAACGGCTTGTCGGCGGTGTTGACCTGGTCGCCGGCGGCGAGGGCGGGGATCAGGTTGCCGGGGGTGGCGCCCTCCATGACCTGCAGGGCGATGTCGACGACGTCGTCGGTCAGGCGGCGGCCGTTGGGGAAGCCCTGGAAGTCACCGGCCAGGACGCCGAGACGGTTGGGGTTGGGGGTGACCGGGGTGGACATGTTGAGCCGCAGCTCCTCCGCGGGCACGAAGCAGTTGGGGTCGATGTCCTTGTTGAGGAGCTGCGAGTTGAGGTCGACCTGGTAGGGGCCGCCGGTGGCCTTGGCGATGCCGGTGAGGAAGATCTCCTGAAGGTCGGTGCGCGGGGTGGCCGGGGCAGGGAGGCCGTAGATCGCCTGGATGAGCTGCGGCACCTCCGGGTTGAGGACCTTGTTGACCACGGCGGGCTGGTTGTGGTCCTCGGACGGCGGGAGGGAGTTGAAGGCGTCCTTGAGTCCGGCGGGCAGGACGACCTCGTTGACCAGCGGGTTGCCGAGGCGGGAGACCTGGACGAACTTGCCGGAGGGGGTGGCCTTGCCGGGGCTGAGCTTGAGGGTCTGCTTCTCGGTGCTGGACCACACGCCGATGACGGGGTTGCGGGTGGCGTCGCCCTTGTAGGCGAGGCGGCTCTTGGGGACTTGGATGGAGAGGGTGTTGACGTTGTATCCGGCGAGGGTGTTCTGGCCGACCTCGGAGAGGTTGCCGCCGTAGAGCAGGTCGAAGACCCGCAGGTCGAGGAAGAACGGGTCGGCCGCCTGGGTCGCCACGGTCTGCCCGCCGCCCGGGAGTTGGACGGTGGCCTGCTGGCGGAGGCCGGCGTAGTTGGGCATCGAGGCGCGGCCGGTGTCGGACGGCGCGGCGGTGCCGTGCTCGACGAGGGTGACCGGGTCGCAGCCGGGGCGGAGTTCCTGGAGCGTGTAGTACTGGCGGAACAGCAGGGTCGGGTCGGTGAGGTTGTTCACCACCCCGTTGTTGTAGAGGAAGGTGTTGGTGCCGCGCTGGTCCTCGGTGTGGAAGGTCCAGCGGTAGGTGAGGTCGGGCTTGCCGGTGCCCTGGGAGTCGATGTTGATGTCGTAGTGGGCGCCGTCGGCCCAGGGGTAGAAGTTCGGACCGCCGTTGGGCTCCTGGAACGGGAGCCAGTTGGCGACCAGGGTGACGCTGTCCTGCTGGTCGGGGCTGGTGAAGGCGTACACGTCGGTGTTGTCGACCTGCGGGTCCGCGGCGATCAGCGGTGCCTCGCGGTGGCTGGAGGCGGTGCTGACGCCGGCTCCGGAGCCGAGGACCGCGGTGCCGGCCACGGCCAGGCTCATGGCGGTGAGGATCGCCGCGGTGCGGGCGGGGGAGCTCGATCGGGCAGGTCGGCGCGTGACGATCATGAGGGTGGGGTCCCGCTTCCGTGACGAGTGGTGTCCGCCCCGGGCCGGAGGGCCGCGGGGCGTGATCCGGCTGAGCAGCCGCACTCGGCACTGTGGACCGGATCCCGAGCCGACTTCGTCAGCAGGGCGGGCGCGGTCTGGTCGCCTCACTCCCATGGACCAGCGTTGTCACCCGCCCGGCCGCACGTCACCCCACGTGCGCTTCGACGGCCACCGGACTTTCACGGCGTCAGCCCTCGTTGGCGGCCACCGGTGCAGCACCGACGGAGGTGGGAAGGCTCCACTTCTGCTCGATCCGGGCGAGCTTCCACACCGTGAGCGCGACGACCCAGGTGGCGAGGAAGAGGCCGACGATCACGAAGCCGACCGTGTTGAGGTCCAGCCCGGACACCCAGTCCCAGAACGCGCCGTGCAGGTGGAGCTTGTCGGCGAGCAGGCCGAGCAGCTCGACGGTGCCGATGATGAGGGCCACGGCGACCGACAGGCCGGTGATGGTGAGGTTGTAGTAGATCTTGCGGACCGGTTTGGAGAACGCCCAGCCGTAGGCGAAGTTCATGAACGAGCCGTCGACGGTGTCCAGCAGGCACATTCCGGCGGCGAACAGCACGGGCAGGCACAGGATGGCGTACCAGGGCAGTCCGGACGCGGCCCCGGAGCCCGCCAGGACCAGCAGGGCGATCTCCGTCGCGGTGTCGAACCCGAGCCCGAACAGCATGCCCAGCGGGTACATCTGCCACGGCTTGCTGACCGACCTCGTCACCCGGCCCAGGAGGCGGTTCATCAGGCCGCGCCTGTCGAGCTGTTCCTCCAGCGCGGCCTCGTCGAGGTGCCCGGCCCGCATGCGCCGGAAGACCTTCCAGATCCCGGCCAGGACGACGAGGTTGACGATCGCGATGAGGTACAGGAAGGAGCCGGAGACGGCGGTGCCGATCAGGCTGGTCATCTGGTGGAGGCCGGAGGCGTCGTCCTGGAGGGGGCCGGCCAGGGACTTCACACCGAAGGAGAGCAGCACCGCGAGCGCGAACACGACGGAGGAGTGTCCGAGGGAGAACCAGAAGCCCACGGAAAGGGGGCGCTCGCGCCGCTCCATGAGTTTGCGGGTGGTGTTGTCGATGGCGGCGATGTGGTCGGCGTCGAAGGCGTGCCGCATGCCGAGGGTGTAGGCGGTGACGCCGATCCCGATGCCGAAGCCCTTGGTGCCGACGGTGTGGTGCTCGGGCGCGACGACCGCGACGAGGGTGACCCAGCCGACGACGTGCAGGGCGACGATGAAGCCGGCCATTCCCGCAAGGCGCCGCCACTCCTGACGGGTGATCGAGGCCGCTGCGGTCGCCCGGGCAGGTCTCGGCGGGTTGGGGGAGGGGGCTACGGATGAGGAGGCCATGGGCGTCCTTCCTGCATCTACGGCCGAAGCGCCGTGTTCAACGCATCGATCTCGTACTTGCACTATGTCTGCAACAAGGCGTTGTGTCACGGGGCGCGCCAGGGGCGCGAGGAGGTGCGTCGCCGGCGCCCTGCCGATGCCTCCACCGAAAGGGACCACTGTTCAGGGAGCACCAGTTCGAGCCGTGGGAACTGGAGTCCTACGGCGCTGCTCTGTGCGGGTGATCTCCTGGCCGGACCGGAATGGTGGCCGCTCTTCGCGGCGGTCAGCCCCGAAGGTGATGTGGGCCCTCTCGGCCTCTTCCCCTTCCTGCCGGGCCCGGCTTCGCCGCCGCGGCGGCCGGTCCCGTTCCTGGAGGCCCAGCGTGCCGGTCCCACGATTCCTCGTCCGGACAGGTGTGGCGGCCTCGGGCGCGTTGCTCCTGCTCGGTCTCGCCGCACCTGCCGCCGGCGCCCATCCTCTGGGGAACTTCTCCCTCAATCACTACCTCGGCTTCACCGTCCACCCGGACACCCTCGACGTGCTCGCCGTCACCGACGCCGCCGAGATCCCCACCCTCCAGGAGCAGTCGAAGGTGGACCGCAACGGCGACGGCAGCGTCGACGACGCGGAGCGCGCCGACTGGGCCGCGGAGCAGTGCACGCAGACCGCGCAGCGCCTCCAGGTGACGACCGACCAGGCGCCCGGGCCGCTGCGCTGGAGCACCGACTCCGCGCAGTTCCGCTACGAGGGCGGCGCGGCGGGCCTGCGCACCAGCCGCCTGGAGTGCCGCCTGCGGGCGGACCTTCGCATCCCGGCCGGCGGCACCGTCCTGCGCGTCGCCAGTGGCAGCGACCCGAGCCGGGTCGGGTGGAACGAGATCACCGCCCGGGGCGACGGCACCACCGTCGACGACACGGACGTCCCGGCCCGGTCCCTCTCCCAGGAACTGCGCGACTACCCGCGCGACCTGCTCGACAGCCCCAGCGGCGTCACCCGCGCCCGGTTCCGCGCGCGGCCCGGCGCCGGCGCCGCAATCGTCCAGGGAACGACGGTGACGGCGGCCGCCTCCGGGCCCACCGCCTGGCTCGGCAGCCTCGACGCCCGCCTTGCCGAGCTCGGCGCCGCCCAGCACCTCACCCTCCCGCTGGGCCTGCTGGCGGTGCTCCTCTCGATCGTGCTGGGCGCCGGGCACGCGCTGCTGCCCGGGCACGGCAAGACCGTGATGGCGGCCTACCTGGCGGGCCGCCGCGGCAGCACCCGCGACGCGGTGACCGTCGGAGCCACCGTCACGGTGACCCACACCGCCGGTGTCCTCGTCATCGGCCTGTGCCTGACCGCGTTCTCCTCGCTGGCCGGCGACCGACTGCTCGGCTGGCTCGGCGTGCTCAGTGGCGCCCTCGTCGCCGCAGTGGGGGCCGGCCTGCTGCGGGATGCGGCGCGGCGCTCCCGCGGAGCCCGAAGGCACAAGCACCTCCAGCTCATTCACCCTGAGCACGAGCCCGTCAGGCAGCTCGCGCACGCGACGGCAACGCCCGCCCCGGACGCTCACCACGACCACGGCGATCATCTGCTCCCGCACGATCACCATGGCCACGATCACGACGGCCACGATCACCACGGCCACGACCACGACGACCACGACCACGAGCACGGCGATCACCTGATCCCGCACGACCACGACGGGCACGACCACGACGGACACGCCCACCACCGGCACGACCACGACGACGAGCACCGCGACCACCTGCACCCGCACGACCACCACGGCCACGAGCAGGACGGGCACGACCACGACCATGGTCACACGCACGGCCTGTTCGGCGGGCGCCACCATCACCACCACGACCCGGCCGCTCCGAGCCGCCGCGGCCTGATCGGCCTCGGGATCGCCGGTGGCCTGGTCCCCAGCCCGTCCGCCCTGGTGGTCCTGCTGGGCGCCGTCGCACTCGGCCGCACGCTCTTCGGCGCGGCCTTGGTGGTCGCCTACGGCCTCGGTATGGCGGCCACCCTGACCGCCGTCGGCCTGCTCCTGGTCCGGCTCGGCACGCGGCTGTCAACGGCAGCGGACGGCCCGATCGTCGGACGGCTGCGCCGGATCGCCCCGTACAGCAGCCTGCTGACTGCCTTGCTGATCCTGACCGTCGGGCTCGGACTCGTCGTCCGCAGCCTGCCCGCCACCCTGTGAACACCAGCCCGCACCCGGAGGCCGATCACCGTGACCACCCGCCCGGCACATCTGCTGAGCTTGATCCTTCTGCCCCTCCCGCTGCTGGCAGCCTGCGCGGCCGATACGGACGGAAGCTTCGACGCCCAGCCCGGCACCCCGTCCCCGTCCTGCATCCAGCACCAGAACCAGGAGCCGGGTACCCGGTACACCGGCGGTGAGACGTCCGATCCGCGGTCGGTGCTGGAGATGATGCGCTTCTACACGGCGAACGGGACCAAGGTGTTCTGCGACGGCAAGCCACCGACCAGCACCGACCGCCGCTGGACCGAGCTGTACGCGAAGCTCGGCGGCGACCCGAGCCACGTCCCTCAGCCGAAGCAGTAGCAGTAGCAGGCCACGCCGTCCTCAGCTCGCGCTGGTCGCGTTCTTGGGTTCGGCCAACGCGGTGCGGGCCGCTGCGGCGTGCAGCGGGTGGAAGGCGGGGTTGATCGCCAGCGCGGTCTCCAGTTCGGTCCGCCCCTCGGCCGCTCGCCCGAGCCCCTGGAGGATCCGGGCGCGATGGTAGTGGAAGAGGGCGTTGCGCGTCCCGAGGGAAAGGGCCTCGTCGGACTGCGCGAGCGCCTCCTGGTCGCGGCCGTTGACGTGCAGCGCCCAGGCGTAGGCGTCGTGCATCTCCAGGAACGGCCTTGTCCTCAGGCCCTGTTCGGCGATGGCGAGGGCCGCCGGCGGGTCGCCGTGGTCGGCTTCGAACAGGGCCGCGTCGGTGTCCAGCGCCACGTTGTTGGCGGCGAACAGCTGCTGCTGGGCGCGGAAGACCTGGTACTGCTGCTGCGCCTCGGCGGTGCGGCCCAGGGACTGGAGCAGCTCGCCGAGTTCCAGCACGTACTCGGGCTGGGGGACTTGGGTGACAGCGCGCTCGAAGTCGGTGACGGCGGATGCTGCGTCGCCGCGAGCCGCTTCGGCCTTGGCCTTCGCCTCCAGTAGTGATGCGGTGCCGGGGGCGGCGCGCAGGCCCGCCTCGGCGTGGGTGAGCGCGGTCGTCGGGTCGCCGTTGTCGAGGGCGAGTTGGCTGAGGTGGTAGAGCGCGAAGGCTCGGTCGGCGGGAGAGTCGGCGTCGTCGAGGGCGCGCTTCATGTTGGCGGTGGCCGCCGCGGTGTCGCCCCGTAGTTCCCATGTGTACGAGGCGCGGGCCAGCGAGGGCGTCCCCGGTTTGAGGTCGACCATCCGCTGCACGGCCTCGAAGGACTCCGGGTAGCGGCCGAGCTGGGTGTAGGCGTCGGCGAGGGTCCCGTAGAGGGTGGAGCTGTTCGGATTGACGGCGATCGCCTTCTGCGACCAGTCCAGGGCCGCGGTGAAGTCGTGCCGGGCGGCGTGCAGGGCGGCCATGCCGCCCATGGCGGTGAAGTTGTCCTCCGGCTCGGCGGTCAGCGACTCGGTGAGGACGGCCTCTGCCTTCGGGTAGTAGGACGGGTCGGCGGTGATCTTGGCCTGCTGGACGTAGGCCAGGCCCAGCGACGCCATCGCCAGAGTGTCACCGGGCGCCGCTTTCAAGTGCTGCTGCAGGCCTCGGATGTCCGCGCTCAGGCCGACGCCGGCCATCCCCTCGTCGACCGCTCTGCTGTCGGACGCGGACTGACCGCCACCCTCGTGCGGGGCAAGCCCGAGGCCGCCGGCGAGGAACAGGCCGACACCGAGTCCGGTCACCACGGCGGTGGGCAGCAGACGGCGGCGTCGGTTCACTGGGGCTCCAAGGAGGGTGGGTCTCGTCGAACGGGGGGTCAAGTGGTCGAGGGGCTACCCGGGCGGGCGGCCGGGCCGGCGAAGACCACCAGGTTGGAGAGGTACTCCCGGCTGTTCCGGTCGTAGACGCCTCCGCAGGTGATCAATCGCAGGCTCGGGTCCGGCGTCTGCCTGAACACGGTGTCGTCGGGGAACTCGTCCTTGGCGTAGCTGCGCAGCGCCTGCACGGTGAAGGTGCTGGTGCTGCCGTCGGCGGCGTCCACGGCGACGGCGTCCCCGGGGCGCAGGACGGACAGTCCGGCGAACACGGCCGGCCCGGTGTCCGAGTCGACGTGGCCGACGATGACGGCGGTGCCCGGGCTACCAGGGGCGGGGCCCTGGTCCCACCAGCCGGCGACCTGCGGGTCGTCGGGGGTGCCGAGGTGGCCGTCGCTCTGGACCTGCAGGTCCGTCAGTGCGCTGTCCAACCCGATGCGGGGTATCCGTATTCGCACCGGGGGGGCCTGCCGGCCGGCTGGCGTCGTTCCCTGCGGGGCCGACATCCGGCCCGGTATCTCGCCGATGTCCCGCACAGGGGCGGGGCCCCCGGTTGCCGACCCGGTTGCGAGGCCTACGGTGCCGGCAGCGGTCAGGGTGAGGCCGAGCGCCAGTGCGGCCATGGCGACCGGTCCGTGGAGGCGGCTGCGCGCGCGCCCGGACCGCCGGCCCCTCACGAGGAGGAGCCGGCGGCCGGAGCGGGGCGGAGCCGTCACACCCGGGCGCCGTGCCGGCGGCGCAGCGCGATGACGGCCGCCGCGGTGAGCAGGACGCCACCGCCCAGCGCGCTGGCGCCGGCGATCGGGAAGTCGCCCAGGGACAGGCCGCCGAGGCCCGCGGCCACCCCGCCGGCGGGGTTGTCGGGGACGGCCTGGTTGACGGCCGCGGTGTTGGGCAGCGCGACGTACGGGAAGGTCTTGCCGAAGGCGCGGTCGTTGGCGTTCACGCCGTCACCGGCGGCCAGCGCGGGCACGATCGTGCCGGTCTGGGCCGCGCCCTCCAGCGCCTGGAGTTCGATGTCCACGACGTCGTCGGCGAGGCGGCGGCCGTTGGGGAAGCCCGCCAGGTCCTGGCCGAGGACGCCCAGGCGGCTGGGGGCGGCCGACGGCGGGACGGACAGGTTGAGGCGCAGTTCCTCGCCGGGGAGGAACTTCTCCTTGCTCACGTCCGCGTTCAGCTGCTGCGAGTTGAGGTCCGCCTGGATGGGGCCGCAGGCCTTGCAGATGCCGGTGAGGAAGATCTCCACCAGGTCGTTGCGCGGGGTGGCGGGCGCCGGGATGCCGTAGACGCTCTGGATCAGCTTCGGCACGATCGGGTCCTTCACCTTGTCGACCACGGGGGTGACGGTGGCGTCCTTCTCGGGGCTCAGCGCGTTGAAGGCGTCCTTGTACTTGATCGGGACGACGACTTCGTTGATCAGCGGGTTGCCGAGCCGGGAGACCTGGTGGAAGCCCTCGCCGCCCTTGTCGGCGGTCGCGCCCTCGCCGCCCTTGCCCTCACCGCCCTTGTCGGCCACGACGGTGGCGCCCTTGCGGTCGGTGGTGGACCAGACGCCGACCACCGGGTTGCGGGTCGGGTCGCCCTTGAGCGCCAGGTCCTTCTTGGGGACCTGAATGGCGATGGTGTTGACGTTGTAGCCGCTCAGGGTGTCGTGCCCCGACTCCTTGAGGTTCCCGCCGTAGAGAAGGTCGAAGACCCGCAGGTCGAGGAAGAACGGGTCGTCGGCCTGTCCGGCGTAGGTCTGCCCGCCGCCGGGGAGGTCGAGTGTCGCCTGCCGGCGCAGCGCCGCGTAGTCGGGCATCGAGGCCTGCCCCGTGTTCGACGGGGCTGCGACCGCGTCCTTGAGGAGGGTCTTGGCGGACCCGTCCGCGTGGGTCTCGGTGAGGGTGTAGGTCTGGCGGAAGTTCAGCGTCGGGTCGTCGAGGTTGTTCACGACGCCGGTGTTGTAGAGGAACTGGTTGGCGTCGTCGCGGTAGTGATTGCTGAAGGTCCAGGTGTAGGTGGTGTCCGCCCTGCCGTCACCGTCGGCGTCGATCTTGATGTTGTACCGCGCGTCCTCCGCGAAGGCGTAGAAGTTGGGGCCGCCGTTGGGTTCTTCGAACGGGATCCAGTTCGCGATCAACGTGACGGTGTCCGGCTTGTCCGGGCTGACGAAGGCGTACACGTCGGTGTTGTCGGCCCGCGGGTCGCCCGCGATCAGAGGTGCCTCCCGGTGGCTGGAGGCGGAACTCACGCCGGGCGCGAGCCCGGCCAGGGCGCCGGCGGCCGCGAGGGCGAGGACGCCCATCCCGGCCAGCGGTCGCTCGGCACGGCGAGCGAGGGAGGGCAGGCGGGGCGAAGCGGGAGGCTGCATGGTCCGTCTTTCTGGAGGGTGGCCCGGATCGGCGTTCCGCGACGGACCGGCCTCGGTCTCGCGGACAGGGGAGTCTCCGCGTCCGGGCGCAGGCCACTCCAGGTGGCTTCTCTCCTGGACGGGCGCGCGACGCGCGCGGGGCAGGGGCGGGGTGCACGCCGTGGGAGCGGCATGCGATCCGGAGCCCGACCGAAGGGGGAAGCCACTCACCAAGTCATCACGGACGGTGCTCGTGTGCACACCCGAGTGAGCCATCGGAGGTCATGGCGGCTGACTGCCCGTCTGCCGGGCCCACCCGTCATGGGCCCGAAGTCCACCCGGAACGCGGGGCCGGAGGCGTCTCTCCCCACCGGGAACGGCTTCGCCGACCTCGAACGCCGTGGTTCGAGGCAGCGCGGGACCCGGCATCACCGGCGCACCGCTCGCCGACGTGTGAGGCGACAAGGAGCGGCCCTCCTGCGGCCCGGCTGGGCTCGTGACCGACGGGACCGGAGGAAGGTACGGATCAGGCCCATCCGTTCGAGTCGGTGCGCCGAATGCCTGGTAGAAGCGCGTGACGGCGAGTGGAGACGCCCAGCCGTCGTTCCGCCCGGGCTCCGCACGGCTCCAGCCGCGGCCCGGAAACCGCCGCGCGCGCTCCCTCCCGAAGGACATCCTGATGAGGAAGCTCCTGATTCCCGCTGCCATCGCGGCCCTGGTCATGCCGTTCGGCGTGGCCGTGGCCTCCGCCGACACCGGCCACCACCCGTCCCCGAAGCAGGACCAGCGCAACACCTTCACCTACGCGCTGCTGCTGCCGGTTGCCAACAACCGCGTGCAGGGCATCGGCACCGCCACCGTCGTCCTGCACGGCCACGACGCGAAGATCACCATCCACGTCCGGGGTCTGCTCAACCACGCCCCGCACGCGATGCACATCCACGTCAAGGGCTCGGGCGAGTGCCCCACGACCGACGACTCGCGCCTGCACAACGGCCACCTGGCGACCTCCACCACCGACGGCCTGCGCGCCTACGGCGCCATCGGCACCTCGCTCACCACCACCGGCGACACCAGCCCGAACAGCGCGCTCGCGATCGACCGCTTCCCGTCGGCCGGCACCTACACCTACTCCCGCACCATTCAGATCACCGACGACGTCGCCCAACAGGTCCGCCGCGACAACGCCGTGGTCGTGGTCCACGGCATCGACTACAACAAGAACGGCAAGTACGACACCGTCCTCGGAGCCAGCGAACTCAACCCCATGCTTCCCCAGGAAGCCACCGCCCCCGCCCTCTGCGGCCCCCTCCACTGACCCCGACCGCAGCGCCCGGCCCGCCATCCACGTCGGCCGGGCGCTCTTCGGGCCCCGGCCGTTCCATGGCGTCGGTCATCGTCGCGGCCGAGATAGTGGTGACCCACTCGACCGGGTGGCCGGCGAAGGGTCGGCCCGGACCTTCTTGACGCCGGGGTGGTCGAGCCGGGTCCACCGCAACGGATGCTTCGCGCCGTCGCGGTCCTGGACGGACGGCCGCCGTGCGGGCTGTCCCGCTGCGCCGTCGGACGGCCGACGCCCGCAACCGCCGGAGCCGCCTCCGGGTCGCCGGTCGCGCGGCTCTCCGGCGCCGGTGCCGGCGCGGTGGTTGCGCCGTCGCCGAGGTCGACGACCTCGGGTTCGTTCCTGTCCGTACGGCGAACGTGCCGCTGGTCAACGGTGCCGATTTGTTGGGGGGCACCCCCTGACGCCGGGGACGGCCCCGGGGTGGCACAACGGGAGGAAGAGGAATTGCCTGCACGTTCTGGAAGTGATCGCCGTGGCCGCACCCGACACCTCAGCCGCCCCGCGTCCCGTCGACGCCGCCCCCGCGCCGTGCCGGTGGGGGCAGCAGTGGGCGATCGAGCACCGTCCCGACGCGCTCGGGCCGGTCCGGCGGGAGGCCCGGGCTTCGCTGAGCGCGTGGGGGGTGGAGCCGTCCGCCGTCGAGGCCGCCGTGCTGGTGGTGTCGGAACTGGTGACGAACGCGGTGCGGCACGCGCTGCCGCCGGTCGCGCTCCGGCTCCGGCACGACCGGGCGGACCAGCGACTGTGGGTCGAGGTCACCGACGGCGGGCCCGCCCTCGGCGGCGGCGCCGAGCTGCCGCCGCCCGACGAGCACGGCCGGGGACTGCTGCTCGTGGCGGCCCTCGCCCTCGCCCACGGGGCGCGCCCGCACCGCGGCGGGGCGGTCGTCCGCTGGGCCTGCGTCGCGGTGGGCTGACCGCGCGGACGGCCCCCGCACGGGCCCCCGCGCCGCCGCCCGCGACCTGGCCCGACCCGGCCCGAGCAGCGAGGATGGGCCTGTGAGCGCCGAACCCGGGCCGTCACCGGCCCCCGCAGCGGACGCCGCCCTGCTCGAACGCGGCCGTGAGTCCGCCGTCCTCGACGCGGCGGTCGCGGCGCCCGCGCACGGCACGGGGGCGGCCGTGCTGCTGGAGGGCGTGGCCGGGATCGGCAAGAGCAGCCTGCTGTCCCACGCCCGCGGGCGCGGCCGGGCGGCGGGCGTGCGGGTCCTCGTCGCCCGGGCCACCGAACTGGAGACCAGCTTCGCCTTCGGCGTCGTGCGGCAACTGCTCGAACCGCTGCTCACCGCGGCCTCGCCCGAGCGGCGGGCCGCCCTGCTGGCCGGTCCGGCCCGGGCCGCCGGCGCGGTCCTCGACCCGGGCCCGGTCCTCGACCCGGGCCCGGAGTCGGGCGCGGAGTCGGGCGGCGGCGCGGCCAGGCCCGCGATCGGCGACTTCGCCGCGCTGAACGGCCTGCTGTGGCTCGCCGCGAACGCGGCCGAGGAGGAGCCGCTGCTGCTCGCCGTCGACGACCTGCACTGGTGCGATCCGCCGTCGCTGCGCTGGCTGGCGTTCCTGCTGCCCCGGATCGCCGAACTGCGCATCGCCCTGGTCGCCGCCGTGCGCAGCGACGAGCCGGGGGAGAGCCGTCCGCTGCTCAACCAGGTCGCCACCGACCCGGCGTTCACGGTGCTGCGCCCGCGCCCGCTCGGGCGGGCCGCCACCACGGAGTTCCTGGCCCGGACGCTGGCGCGGGACGGCGTCGACCCGGCGTTCGTCCGGGCCTGCCACGACGCCACCGCGGGCAATCCCCTGCTGCTGCGCGAGCTGGCCCGCGCCGTCCGCGAGCAGGACCTGCCGGTCGACGCGGAGCACGCCGAGTACGTGGTGGACCTCGGGCCGCACGCGGTGGCCCGGCTGGTGGAGCGCCGCCGGGACCGGCTCGGACCGCAGGCGCAGCGGTTCGCCGCGGCCCTCGCCGTCCTCGGCGACGACGCCCCGCTGGCCGACGCGGCGGCGCTCGCCGGGACCGATCCGGGCACCGCGCTGCGCTGCCTGGACGAGATCGGCTACCCCGGCACCGTCCGCGACGGGGAGGACGCCGGGGACGGGCGCGGGCCGCGCCGGGTGCGCTACGTCCACCCGTTGATCCGGGCCGCGGTGTACGCGGCGATCCCCGCGGCCGACCGGGCCCTGCTGCACCGCCGGGCCGCCCGGCTGGTGGAGGCCCGGTCGGGCGACGGCGACCCGGCCCGGGTCGCCGCGCACCTGCTGCACGCCGTCCCCGCCGCGGACCCGCACGCGGTGGCGCTGCTGCGCCGGGCGGCCGACCGGTCGACCGAGGTGGGCGCGCCGGCCGAGGCGGCGGTGTTCCTGCGCCGGGCCCTGGAGGAGCCGCCGCCCGAACCGGAGCGGGTACCGCTGCTGCTGGAACTGGCGGAGGCGACCATCACCCAGGACATCGCCGCCTCGGCCGGCCACCTGCGCACCGCGCTGCGGCTGGCGTCCGGCCCCGTGGAGCGGGCCAGGATCGCGGCGCTGCTGGGCGAGGCGGCGACCTACGTGCAGCCGACCGAGCAGGCGATGGCCGACCTGGAGCACGCGGTGGCGGCGCTGGAGCGGGAGGAGGGCGGCGTCCCGGCGGAGGACCTACGCCGCCGGCTGGCCGCCACCATGCTGTTCACCGCGTTCGCCTCCCGGTCCGGCCGGGGCGAGCTGCCGGACCGGATGCCGGCGCTGCGGTCGCTGGCCGAGCACGACGGCCCGGGCGCGCGGATGCTGGACTGCGCGATCGCCTACCAGGACGCCATGACGGGCCGTCCGGACGCGGCGGACCGGGCCCGGCGCGGGCTGTCCGGCGGGCTGCTGGAGCCGTCCGAGCACACCGTCACGGCGCTGTCCCTGGCCCTCGCGGTGCTGCTGTTGGCGGAGGACCCGGGCGCGATGGCCCGGTTGGACGCCCTGATGGCGGAGGCCCGGCGGCGCGGTTCGCTGCGGATCCTGGCATCGGTGAGCACGGTCCGGGCCCGTGGCTGGCTGCTGGCCGGGCAGTTGGCGGAGGCCGAGGCGGACGCCCGGGAGGGTCTGGCCGCGGCCCGGATCTACGAGCGGACGGGCCTGCGGACCACGGTGCTCGGCCCGGTGGTGCGGGCCGCGCTCGGCGACACGCTGATCCTGCGCGGCGCGCTGGACGAGGCCGGACGGACCCTGCGCGTCGCCGGACCGGTCCACCTGCTCGGCGGACCGCGGGCCCGGCTGCGGCAGGCCCGCGGCGACGCCCCGGCGCTCGTGGCGCGGGAGGCCCTGGAGGCGGGACGGTCCGCGCGGGCGCTCGGCGTGCTCAACCCGGCGGTGGTGCAGTGGCGGGTCCCGGCGGCGCTGGCGCTGCACGCGGACGGCCGCACGGAGCAGGCGCGGGAACTGGCGGCGGAGGAGCTGGAGCGGGCCCGCGGATGGGGCGCGCCCGCACCGGTCGGCCGGGCGCTGCGGCTGCTCGCCGACCTGGCGCCGGAGCGGGCGGGGGCGGTTGAGCTGCTGCGGGAGGCGGTGGCCGTGCTGGAGGGCTCGATGGCGCGGTTGGACCGGGCGGCGGCGCAGGCCGACCTCGGTGTCGCGCTGCGGGCCGCCGGGCGGACGGCGGAGTCCCGGACCGTGCTGCGGGCGGCGCTGGACGCGGCCGACCAGTGCGGTGCCCAGCCGCTGGCGCAGCGGGTGCGCACGGCGCTGCGGGCGGCGGGCGCGCGTCCCCGGCGGGCGGCGCTGTCCGGGCCGGCGGCGCTCACCCCCAGCGAGCTGCGGGTGGCCGAGCTGGTGGCGGCGGGGGCGACCAACCGGGTCGTCGCCCAGCAGCTGTTCGTCACGCCGAAGACGGTCGAGGTCCACCTGTCGCGGATCTACCGCAAGCTCGGGATCTCCGCCCGCACCCAGCTCGCGGCCGCCCTGCTCGGCTGATCCGCGCTCAGCTCGCGGCCGCCCTGGGCGGCTGTGCCGCGCCCACCCCCTTACCCGACCCCCCGATCTTTGCGGCCGTTCCCAGGTGCGGGGTGGTCTGCGGGGGCGGGGCGGCCTTGGATCGTACTTTCGGCTCCCGGCGGTTCGACGGCCCACTGGCATGGATGTGTTTATCAGATGTTGCATGGCTATTGCTAAAAGTGGATGAGATGACCACCATATGAGCAACCACCCACCAGTTCGAAAGGCGGTCCCCCATGACTGCTCGTCCCGCCGGCAGCCTGCGCCGTCGCGCCCTCGCCGGTTCGCTCTGCCTCGTCACCGCCCTCGGCGTGCTCACCGCGGCCGGCCCGGCGAGCGCCGCGGCCGCGACGCCGTGCGCCAACCCGGTCGACCCCACCGGCGTGACCTACCCGCTGCCGTGCCTGCGGCAGGTGTTCGCCGACGACTTCGACGGGACCTCGCTCGACCCCGCGAAGTGGAACGTCCGCCAGACCTCCTGGTCGAACGACTCCAACGTCTCGGTGGGCGGCGGAAAGCTGTCCATCGACATGAAGCGGGTCAGCGCGTCCACCGGCAAGGACGGCTTCCGGGGCGGCGGCATCTCGACCAGGCAGCGCTTCGGCTACGGGTACTACGAGATCACCGCCACCCTCCCGACCCTGACCCCCGGCTGGCACCCCGCGTTCTGGACCCAGATGTGGGACGGCGCCGAGGGCCGCCCGGTCTACGACCGGCCGTTCACCGAACTCGACGTCTTCGAGGTCCAGTCGGTGGCCCCGCACGGCACCGTCCCCGCCACCACCAAGCTCGACGGCGGCGTCATCACCTGGAACAACAACACCTCCGGCAACGACATCAAGAACACCGAGTTCAAGCCGCGCTTCCCCTGGAAGAAGGCGGACGGCTCGGCGCTGTGGAACGAGCAGCACCGCTACGGCCTCTTCTACACGCCCACCGCGCTGACGTACGTGCTCGACGGCAAGCCGATCGGCACCGTGCCCAACCCGATCCAGGACCCGATGCCGGGAACGGCCAGCTACCCGGCGGCCGCCTACAACTCCCCGATGTCGATCTGGATCTCGGCGGTGCTGACCACCCCCGCGTACATCGGCGCCGACGTCCCGGTCGGCACCAGCTTCGGGACGTACCGGGTGGACCGGGTCGCCTACTACGCGCCCGACGGGCAGGTCCCGCCGTTCGACGACTCCACGCCGCTGCCGCCCGCCTTCACCACGGTCGGCGAGGACTTCGCCGACGGCGGGGCCCGGTGGTGGAAGAAGCCCGGTTCGACCTGGTCGACCGTCCCGGCCGGCGGCGGTCTGCGCCACCCCTCGGCGCAGGGCGACGCGATCGCCCTGCTCGGGCAGCCCGTCACCGACCCGCCGCTGCCCAACACCCTCCCGTTCGCGCCGGACTGGACCAACGTCGCGGTCGAGGCGACCGTCACCCTCGACGGCGACGGCCAGGGCGCGGGCCTGATGGCCCGGGCCAAGGACGACCAGAACTACTACTACCTCCAGCTGCTGCCCGCGAAGCAGCAGGTGGCCCTGGTGCGCAAGGTGGCCGGCGTCTCCACCGTGCTGGCCACGGCGCCGGCGGCCGTGACGGCCGGAACGCCGTACCGGCTGAAGCTGACGATCCGGGACGGCGTCCTCACCGGCTACGTCGACGGCGTGCAGAAGCTGGTGAAGGACGACTTCGTCTTCGGGACCGGCCGGATCGGCGTGAAGGGGTACCAGCAGCCCTTCACCGTCTCCGACCTGACGGTCAGCGCCCTTGGCTGATCCATATAGTGAATCTCGCATCTATTTACTGGATGTGAGGTGTGGGATACGGTGACATGTCGTCACATTATGAGGAGTAAACATGGCGATAACGACCGAACCCCCACCGGCCCGGACCGTGGTCCCGACCGTCCGCACCCCCGGGCGGCCGCGGTCGGCGGCCGCCCGGGACCGGACCTTCGGATTCATGCTGGTCGCGCCCGCGCTCACGCTGTTCCTGGTGGTGGCCGTCTACCCGCTGCTGGCCGGTGTGGCGACGAGCTTCTACGACCAGTCGCTGATCCGCCCCGAGCGCCGGTTCGTCGGCCTCGACAACTACGCCGCCGTCTGGCCCGACTTCGTGGACCGGCTCGGCACCACGCTGGTCTTCTCCGCGCTGGCCACGGTCTTCCCGCTCGCCGTCGGACTCGCCCTCGCGGTGCTGCTCAACGCCCGGCTGCGCGGCCGCGCGCTGCTGCGCGGAGCGCTGATGCTGCCGTGGCTGCTGCCCGGGGTGGTGGTGTCCTTCCTCTGGGCCTGGATCTTCAACGACAGCTACGGCGTCCTCAACCACCTGCTGTCCGGCGCGGGCCTGCCCGAGGTCGACGTGCTCGGCCGTCCGGCCACCGCGATGGCCGCCGTCGTGGTCGCCAAGACCTGGAACTCCTTCCCCTGGGTGATGGTCGTCGCGCTCGCGGCCCTGCAGTCCCTGCCGCGTGAGCAGTTGGAGGCCGCGGCACTGGACGGCGCCACCCGCGCACAGCGCTTCCGGCACGTCTCGCTGCCGCACCTGGCCGGACCGGTCGCCCTGGTCGCGATGCTGGAGTTCATCTACAACTTCGGCTCCTTCGACCTGATCTTCGTGATGACCGGCGGCGGCCCCGGCACCTCCACCATGACCCTCGCCGTCAGCCTCTACCGCTACGCCTTCACGGAGTTCTCGCTCGGCCGGGCCGCGGCCATGGGCGTGCTGTGGCTCGTCGCCCTGTCCGCGGTGTGCGCGGCCTACTTCCTGCTGGACAAGAAAATGGAGTCCCGCTGATGGCCCTGCCCGCCGCCGGCCGCCGCCGGTCCTCGCGCCACGTCGGCGAGGGGATCACCGCACCGGTCCTCGGCCCGTGGGGCCGGATCGGCCTCACCGCCCTCGCCCTGTTCGGACTGCTGCCCGTCTACTGGCTGTTCGCCACCGCGTTCATGCACCGCTCGGACGTCTTCGCCGCGAACCGCCCGCTGTTCCCGCTCCACCCGACCCTGGAGAACTTCCGCGCGTTCTTCGACGACCCGGCCCTGCTGCACGCGCTCGGCAACTCGGCGGTGGTCTCCTCCGCGACCGCCGCGCTCTCCGTGGTGGTCTCGGGCCTGATGGCGTACTCGCTCTCCAAGTTCCGCTACCGCGGCCGCAACGCCGTCATGGTGATGTTCCTGCTGGGCCAACTCCTGCCCGGCGCGCTGCTGTTGGTCACCCTGTACCTGATGTTCAGCTCCGCGGGGCTGCTGCACACCTACACGGCGGTGGTGCTGGCGTTCACCACCTTCACGCTGCCGCTGTCGGCGTTCCTGCTGAAGGGCATCATCGACGGGCTGCCGGGCGAGCTGATCGAGGCGGGCCGGGTCGACGGACTGTCGAACCTGGCGATCCTGTACCGGATCGTGCTCCCGCTGATCACCCCCGGCCTGGTCACCGCCGGGATGTTCGCCTTCATGCGGGCCTGGAGCGACCTGCTGTTCGCGCTCACCCTGGCCGGTCCCGACAAGCAGACCCTCCCGGTCGGCCTGACCACCGCCTTCATCCACGAGGGCGCAGCCGACTGGCCGGCCCTGATGGCCTCCTCCGTGGTGACCTCGCTCCCGCTGGCCGTCGTCTTCGTCGTCCTGCAGCGCTACTTCGTCTCCGGCCTCGCCGCCGGGGCCGTCAAGGGCTGACCACCCGCCCCCACCCGACCCCACCCGACCGTCCGCCGGTCCGTCCGTCGGCACGCCCACATCCACGTCCACACCCTTGTCCCGTTCCCCAGGAGCAGCGATGTCCCTCGCCCCCGGCACCCACCGTCCCCTGTCCCGCCGCAGCCTGCTCGCCGGCCTCGGCGCGCTCGGCGCCCTCGGCACCGCCGGCCTCGCCGGCTGCTCGACCCCCGCGCCGGCCAAGGCCGCGCCCGGCGGCGCCACCGAGATCGGCACCATCAACTTCTACAACAACGTGCTCGGCGAGGAGTCGCAGAAGGCCGCCTGGCAGGCCGCCGTGGACGGCTGGCAGAAGAAGAGCGGCCGGAGCGTCAAGCCGGTGATCTACCCGTACGACCAGGCGTCCACCCAGCTGGCGCTGGCCGCGAGATCCGGTGACTTCGCCGGCGTCGGTCAGGCCGGGCCGTGGCAGGTGCTGGTGCCCACCGGCATCCTGGCCGACGTCTCCGACCTGGCGGCCGGGATGAGCCTGCCGACCCGGATCACCGACTCGCTGCGGATCGACGGCAAGCTGTACTACCTGCCGGTCAACGCCTCCGGCATCGGCCTGGTCGGGGACGGCCGGATCGCCGACGAGGTCGGTCTGCGGGCCGGTCTGAGCGTGGAGGACTTCGCCGCGGCGCTGGAGCGGATCAGGCAGCAGGACGCCAAGCTCATCCCGTACGCCGCCGTCACCAAGAACCCCGACCTCAAGGACGCCGTGCACTGGATGTGGGGCTGGGGCAGCCCGGTGGTCACCGACGACCGGAAGGTCACCATCGGCGACGCCGAGTCGGTCGCCGCGATCACCTGGTACAAGCAGCTCCAGGACGCCGGGCTGACCAGGTCCGGGGTGGCCCGCGGCGACGCGCGCATCCTGTTCGCCCGCGGCCAGGCCGTGCTGTACGACGACGCCCCGCTGGCCCGGAAGTTCGTCACCACCAACGGCGGCAGCGCCGAGCTCGCCGCCGCGGTCCGACCGCTCCAGCGGCCGCAGGTCAAGGGGGCGCCGTCCTACAACCGGTTCTGGGGCAGCGGCCTGTTCTGCAGCTCCGGCAAGGGCGAGCGGACCAGCAAGGACTTCATCGCCTACGTCGCGGGCGACCTCGCCGCTGCCACGGCGCTGTACCAGCAGTCGGCGCTGGCGCCCGCCGACGCCGGGATCGCCGCCCGGGTCCCCGGCCTGGCGCAGGACACCTTCCAGACCTCGTTCCGCACCGAGATCGCCGACCAGTCGCGGGCGGCGGCCTGGGACCGCCTCGCCGCCTACGCCCAGATCGACACCGCGATCGGCGACGGCGTGGCGGCCATCCTGGCCGGCCAGAGCCAGGTGCAGGGCGGCCTGAACGCGCTGCGGAAGAAGGTGGAGGACATCCTGGCCCAGAATCCCTGACCCCTCGCCGTGCCCCCGCCGCCGCCGGGTGACGGGGGCACGGCACTGCCGCTCCAGGGCTCGCGATGGCGCCTCAGCCATGCTCATGATATGCAAGCGTGTTGCAACGTGTGGATAGCCGATGGCGTGGCGCCCAGCCGCCGCGTCCTACCGAGGAGGACCATGACCGCCGAATCCGGGGCCGGCACCCAGGCCGTCGAACGGGCCATGTCACTGCTGCTCTGCTTCTCGGACGAGGACAGCGAACTGCGCATCTCCGAGCTCTGCGCCCGTACCGGACTGGGCCAGTCCACCGTCTCGCGGATGGTCGCCTCGCTCGACCGCCTGGGCTTCGTCCTCCAGGACGCCCGCACCGGGCTCTACCGCCTCGGCCCGACCTCGGTGACGCTGGGCTCGGTCGCCCTGAACAGCTCCCCGCTGTTCCGCACCGCCCGCCAGATCGCCCAGAACCTCGCCCACACCACCGGACTGGGTGTGAACCTCGCCGAGTTCCGCGACGAGCAGCTCTTCTACCTGTGCAACTTCGAAGGCGCGCGGGCCCCCAAGAACTTCACCATGGCCGGCCGCACCGCCCCCCTGCACGCCACCGGCATGGGCAAGGCCGTCCTCGCCGACCTGGACCCGGCCCACGTCCGCGGCTACTACGGCGAGGGCCGCGCCGACGCCTACACCCCCAACACCCTCACCGACCTCGCCGCGATGGAGTCCGCGCTCGCCGAGGTCCGCAGCCGCGGCTACGCCACCGAGATCGAGGAGCTGGCCTTCGGACGGGCCTGCGTGGCCGCCCCGATCCGCGGGCGCAACGGCACGGTGGTCGCCGCCCTCTCGATCAGCGGCCCGCTCTCGGAGCTGGACCTGCCGAACCGGAGGCAGCACTGGGCACTGACCGTCATCGAGGCCGCCGACGAGCTTTCCGTCGGCCTCGGTTTCTCCCCCTCCCGGGGCCCCCAGCCGCGCCTGCCGCTGGCCGCCACGGAGCCCGGCAGTTGAGCGACCGGCCCGTCCGCACCGCCCTGCCCCGGACCCTACTGGGCGAGTCGCCGAGGCTGGACGCCGCCACCGGCACCCTCAGCTGGGTCGACCTGGTGGCCGGACGGCTCTGGTCGGCCGAGGCCCGCCCCGACGCCGCCGAGCCGCTGTCCGCACCCGCCCTGCTCGCCGAGTTCCAGGGCGAGCTCGGCTGCGCCGTCCGGGCCGGCGGCGCGGACGACTGGCTGCTCGCGCTGGACGGCACGGTCCTGCACTGGCGGCCCGGTACCGCGCCCGCGCAGGCCGCGGTGGCCGCCGTGCCGGAACCCGACCCGGGCCGGGCCCGGCTCAACGACGGCGCGGTCGACCGGCTCGGCCGACTGTGGGTCGGCTCGATCGGCCACCGCCGCCCCCTGGAACCGGTGGCCCGGCTGCACCTGCTGTCCGCCGGCCGGCCGCCGGCCGTCCTGCTCGACGGCATGCTCGCCGCGAACGGCATCGGCTGGAGCCCGGACGGATCCCTGGCCTACGTCGTCGACACCGGGCACCGGCGGATCCACCGCCTGCGCCTCGACCGGAACGGCGTCCCGCGGCCCGACGGCGAGCCGCTGACCGTCCGGCAGGGCGCGCCCGACGGGCTGGCGGTCGACGACCGGGGCTGCCTGTGGGTCGCGCTGTGGGACGCCGCCGCCGTGGTCCGGCTCGCTCCCGACGGGACCGAGCTGCACCGGGTGGAGATGCCCTGCTCCCGGCCGACCGCCTGCGCCTTCGTCGGGACCCGGCTGGTGGTCACCACCGCGACCGTCGAGGGCGAGGACGCCTCCGGCTGGACGTACGCCGTCGAGGTCGGCGTCGGCGGCCCCGCGGCGCACCGGGCCGAGCTGCCCGTCCGCTGAACCCCGGCGGGAACGCCGATGCCCTGCCGCCCGCGTCGCGCGGGCGGCAGGGCATCGGCGTGCGTCAGGCGCCGCCGTAGAGGCGCTCGCGCAGGTCCGGGCGGAGGAACGCGGCGGGGGACGCGATGGACAGTCCGCCGTCGACGGGGAGGACCACGCCGGTCACGAAGGTCGCGCCGGCCAGGAAGCGCACCGCGTCGGCGACCTCGTCGGGGCGGCCGACCCGGCCCAGCGGGTAGCCGTCCGCGACGTGCGGGAGCTGCTCGTTGCCGATCATTCCGGGCGCCACCGCGCTGACCCTCACTCCGCGCGGCCCGTAGTCCAGGGCGAGTTGGCGCACCAGTCCCTCGACCCCCGCCTTGGCCGCCGCGTACCCGGGCAGCCACGGGGCGGCCAGTGTCGCGTTGACCGAGCCCACCGCGACGACCGCCCCGCCGGCGGGCAGCACCCGCAGCGCCGCGGCGGCCGGGAAGAAGGCCGTGTCCAGGGTGTTGTCGAGCGCCGCGCGCCACTGCTCGGGCCCGATCTCGTGAGCCCGGCCGGGCGCCATCACCGCGGCCGCCAGGATCAGCACGTCCAGCCCGCCGAGCAGGTCGACGGTGTGCGCGACCGCCCGGTCCGCGCCCTCGGGGGTGCCCGCGTCGAGGACCAGCGCGTCCGCGAGGGCGGGGTTCGGGTCGGGTTCGACGCTCACCCCGACGACGCGGTCGCCGCCCCGGACGAAGGCCTCGGCGATCGCCCGTCCGATCGGGGAGGAGCTGCCGACCAGCAGCACGGCCCGGCTCATCCGACGACCTCCCGCCGCCCGCCGGGCACCCGGCCGCCGGCCGGGACGAGCCGCAGATCGTCCAGGACCTCGTCCAGGGCCCGGGCGGTCAGCGGGTCCAGCTCCTGCGCGGGCAGCCGGACGGCGGCGGAGGCGATCACCCCGCGCCGGCGCAGCACCTCCTTGTGCACCGCCCAGGCCTGACCCGGTCGCATCCCCAGGTGGATCAGGGGCAGCAGCCGGGTGAAGGCGGCGCGGGCGGCGGCCCGCCGGCCGGCCGCCAGGTCGTCCAGGACCGGGCGCAGCAGGTCGGTGAACTCGCAGGCGGGCATGGTGCCGACGCTGCCGTTGTCGTACTCCTCGCACAGCGAGGCCGCGTTGAGGCCGCCGAGGACGGCGAGGCCGGGCCCGGCGGCCTGCGCGACGGCGGCCATCTTCACCGGCGTGGGCGGGGCCTCCACCTTCACCGAGGTGATGCCGGGGACGGCGGCCAGCACGCCGATCGCGGCGGCGTCGATGGCGACGCCGGTGACCCCGGGCGCGTCCTGGACCATCACCGAGGCGTCGGTGGCGGCGGCGAGCGCGCCGTAGAAGTCGATCACCTGCTGGCGGCTCGGCTTGGCGAGGAACGGCGGCAGCACCATCAGCTGGTCCGCGCCCTCGTCCGCGGCGAGCCGGGCCTGTTCGACCGCGACCGCCGTCCCGGTGCCGTTGACGCCCGCGACCAGCGGGACGGCCGGGCCGGCCACTGCGCGGACCTCGCGCAGGATGACGCGGCGCTCGGCGGCGGTGAGCGCGAAGCCCTCGCTGGCCATCCCGAAGACCGCGAGCCCGTCCGCGCCCGCCGCGAGCTGGAACTCCACCAGCGTCCGCAGCGAGGGCCGGTCGAGCGCGCCGGAGTCGTCGAACGGCGTGGCGAGGATGGGCACGAGTCCGGTGGGGGTACGGGTGGGGGACAACGGTCAGCTCTCCTTGACGAGGTGCTCGACGGTCTCGGTGTCGATCTCGATGCCCAGGCCGGGGCCCTCGGGCAGAACGAAACCGGCCGGGCCGGCGGTGATCGGGGTGCGCAGGATGCGTTGGGCGTACGGCAGCGGGGTCGGCTGGTACTCGAAGAACGGGCAGTCGGCGGTCGCGGCCGAGGCGTGCAGCCCGGCGGCCAGGGCGATGCCGAGCCCCACCGAGTGGTGGTAGGCGACCGGGACGTGGTGGGCGTCGGCGATCGCCGCGATCGCCATCGCCTCGGTGAGGCCGGTGCGGGCCGCATCGGGCTGGGCGATGCGCAGCGCGCGGCGGGTGATCCAGTCGCGGAACTCGTAGCGGTTGCGCAGGCATTCGCCGACGGCGACGGGGGTGGCGATCCGCGCGGCCAGTTCCCGGTGGCCCTCGACGTCCTCGGGGGCGATCGGGGCCTCGAAGAACAGCGCGCCCCGGCGGTCGAGTTCGCGGCCCAGGCGCAGCGCGTCGGACAGCGGGTAGACCCAGTGCGCGTCGAGCGCGATCCGCAGGCCGGGCGCGGCGGCGGCCACCGCGTCGTAGGTCGCCAGGTCCGCGTCGACGCCCTGGCCGGCCGCCAGCTTGACGGTGGTGGCGCCCTCGGCGGCCAGCCGGGCCGCCAGCTCGGCCCGCCGCTCGTCGGTGGGCTCGGCCAGCCCGGAGACGTACGCGGGGATCTCGGTGCGGTACGCGCCGCCGAGGAGTTGGGCGACGGGCAGGCCGGTGACGCGGCCGAGCAGGTCCCACAGGGCGATGTCGAGGGCGGCCATCGCGTCGGCCTGGTGGCCCGTCAGGTGGCCGCGCTCGCGCATCAGGTCGCGCATGGCGTCCCAGAGCGGGCGGACGGCGCGCGGGTCGCGGCCGGTCAGCCAGGGGCCCAGCATCCGGTCGACGATCGCGCCGGTCACCTCGGGCGCGACGGGGGCGAGCGCCTCGCCCCAGCCCTGGTGGCCGTCGTCGGTGGTGAGGCGGACCAGCAGGGTCTCCATCCGGGCGGAGTAGAGGCTGCGCCAGGGCGGGCGGGTGAAGTAGCCGGGATCGGGGCGGTCCCCGCCGTCGGAGAGGTACGCGGCCCCGGACGGGCCGGTGGGCTGCTTGAGGATGAAGGTCGTCACATCGGTGATGCGCAAGAAGGCTCCCAAAGTTGGATAATCCGCATAGCTCCTCCGCATGATGGCTTGGCGCTTGCGTATGTTGAAAGTAGTATCCACGTTTGCCGGAGTGCGAGAAACCCCCTGACCACCGGAGAACCCGTGGATCTGCTGAAGGAACTCACCGACCGCAAGGTCCTTGCCATCGTCCGGGCCGACGGCCCCGACCTCGCCGTTGACTGCATCCGTGCCCTCACCGAGGCCGGGATCACCGCGCTGGAGGTCTCCCTCACCACACCGGGCGCGCTCCACGCCATCGCCCGCGCCCGGGCCGACAGCCCTCCGGGCGTCCTGATCGGCGCGGGCACCGTCCTCACCGCCGAGCACGCCGACCTGGCCGCCGCCGCCGGCGCCTCGTTCACCGTCACCCCGGGCCTGACCCCCGGCGCGCCCCGCACCACCGCCCTCGGCCTGCCGCTGCTCTGCGGCGCCCTCACCCCCTCCGAGGTCATCGCCGCGCTCGCCGCCGGAGCCACCGCGGTGAAGGTCTTCCCCGCCGCCGCACACGGCCCCGGCTACCTGCGCGATCTGCTCGCCCCGCTGCCGCACGCACCGCTCGTGGCCATCGGCGGCATCGACGACCGCTCCGCACCCGACTACCTCGCCGCCGGGGCGCTCGCCGTCGGCGTGGGCTCGCCGCTCCTGGGCGACGCCGGCAGCGGCGGGGACCTCGCCGGCCTGGCCGATCGCGCGGCCCGGCTGCTCCGCGCCGTCCGGCAGCCCGGTACCGCAACCGGCGCGGCCGAAGTCCCGGACGGCACCGAGGCCGCCACCGCCGCGGGGGCCGCCCGATGAGCGGCGTCCTGACCATCGGCGAGACCATGGCGGCCGTGCGCACCGCGGCCCCGCTGCGGCTCGGCGGGCCGGCCCGGCTGTCCGTCGCCGGATCGGAGAGCAACGTCGCGATCGGCCTCGCCCGCCTGGGGCACCAGGTCGACTGGCTCGGCGCCGTCGGCGCCGACCAGCCGGGCGAACTCGTCCTGCGGACCCTGCGGGCCGAAGGCGTCGGCCTCCGGTACGCGCGCGTCACGCCCGAGGCGGCGACCGGGTTCATCACCTTCGACCAGGCCGCCCACGACATCACCCGGGTCAGCTACCACCGAGCCGGGTCCGCGGGGTCCACCCTGACCGCCGCCGAGACCGAGGCCGCCGTCGCCGCCTGCGCGCCGGAGCTGGTGCACCTCACCGGCATCACCCCCGCCCTGTCCGCCACGGCCCGGGCGGCGACCCTCGCCGCCGCCCGCGCCGCCCGGGGCGCCGGCGCCCGGGTCTGCCTGGACGTCAACTACCGGGCCCGACTGTGGACCAGGGCCGAGGCCGCGGCCGTGCTGAGCGACCTGCTCCCCTGGGTCGACACCGTCTTCGCCTCGGAGGACGAACTCGACCTCCTCACCCCCGCCGCCGACGCGGTGGCCGACCTGCTGGCCCGCGGGGTGGCCGAAGTCGTCGTCACCGCCGGAGCGGCCGGCGCCCGCGCGCACACCCCCGGCCGCAGCCGCTCCCGGACCGCCCTGCCGACCACGGTCGCCGACAGCATCGGCGCGGGCGACGCCTTCGTCGCCGGATACCTCTCGGCCGCGCTCGACGGGCTGCCGACGGACGACCGGCTCACCCGCGGCGTCACCGCGGGAGCATTCTGCGTGGGCGTCCGCGGCGACTGGGAGTCCCTCCCGACCCGCGCCGACCTCTCGCTCCTCGCCCGCGGCGACGGCACGGCGGTGCGCTGACCGCCGCGGGACCCCGGCCCCTGGTGACCGGCCGTTTCCTCGGCCCTTCGGGCCGCGCCCGCGGCCGGTCCCGCGGCTGTCGAGCAGGGTGGACGCCGTCCGCGACGTCCTGGTGCGCGCGGTCGTGGCCGGCGAACCCGTGCAGGCCACCGGCTCCGGCACCCTCGCCGCAGATGCTCGACGGAGGTCTCATGGGTGCGACCTGAGTGTCCGTCCGGCCGACCGCGCCGCGGGTGGGGAGGCGTGCCGGCCGGGGTACTCCTCCCGGGGCCGCACCACCCGGTCGGCACCGCCCACCGCCATGTGTCCCGCCACAGCGAGCGACACGACGACGGCCGCCCCGACCGCAGCCGCACCATCACCGACGTCACCCTCACGGCGGCGTATCCGGCCGGGGTGCTGGTACACGGGGGCGGGAGCGTGGGCCGTCAACCGCTCGGCGGCCCCGTAGACCCTTTGGACGCCGACGAGTTCGCCGTGCCGGTCGTACCGCAGGTCGAAGGTGCCGGAAGGGCCGTCGGTCGTGTCGTGCCCCGACCGGTCGATCCCGTCCGACTCCCGCGCCTGCGGTACGCGAGACCACGGATCACCAGGTGACCGGCAACGCCTGCAGGCCGCGGAAGACCAGCTCCGGCACGTAGGTGAGCTCGGACTCGTCAACGGCGAGGCGCAGCCCCGGATACCGCTTCACCACGGACCCGATCGCCACCCGCATCTCCCGGCGGGCCAACATCGCGCCGAGGCAGAAGTGCGGCCCGTGCCCGAAGGCGAGGTGCGCTGCCGGTCCTTCGCGCGTGATGTCGAAGCGGCCGGGATCCGGGTACACGGCGGGGTCGCGGTTGGCCGCGACGATGACCGGCAGCACCGGTTGGCCCGCCCCCAGTTCGACGCCCTCCAGATCGACGGGCTCGGTCGTGACCCGGACCTCGGCCGAGGTGAAGAGCCTGCTGTAGCGCAGTAGTTCGTCGACCGCCGGTCCGATCAGGTCCGGTGACGACCGCAGCAGCGCGAGTTGGTCCGGGTGGCGCAGCAGGGTCAGCAACGAGTTGCCCAGCTGGTTGACGGTCGTCTCGTGGCCGGCGATCAGCAGGCCCTCCAGGTTGGCCAGCAGCTCGGGTTCGGTGAGGTGGTCGCCCTCGTCGTTGGCGGCGACCATCGCCGAGATCAACCCGTCGTCGGGCTGCGCCCGCTTCTGGCGCACCAGATCGGCGAGCCAGTCCTGCATCTCGCCCTGTGCGGCCCGCAGTTCGTCCGGGGTGATGTTCGTGACGAACAGCCGCCTGGTCCACCTGCGGATGGCCTCCGCCTCGGAGTAGGGCACGCCGAGCAGCTCGCAGATCACCATCAACGGCAGTGGGGCGCAGAGACCTGCCACAAGGTCCGCGGTTGGATCGAGGGAGTCGAGCAAGGAGTCCACGATGGACTGCACGCGTGGTTCGAGCTGATCGACCATGCGTGGGCTGAACGCCTGCGACATCAGCTTGCGCAGGCGGGCGTGGCGCTCGCCGTCCAGGCTGGTGACCAGTAACGGGTCGGCGGCGACGGACAGTTTCAGCGAGCCGCCCGGACGTGTGGCCGCCTCCCGGCTGAACCGGCTGTCGCTCAGAACCTGGCGCACCGCCTTGTAGGAGAGGGCGAGCCAGAGGTCTGTCGTACCCATCGTCGCGAGGACGACCGGAGCCTGTGCGAGCAGAGCCTCGGCTTCGGGCTCGTTGTCGAGGTGGTGTGGCGTGGTGAGGGGGAACGTGGCTTGCATCGCTGCCTCCTGACTGGATGTCACCAGACCGGGGCACCGGGTGCCGGGCGCGAGCGGCCGGGACCGATGCACGGATCGGTGACAGCTGGGTTGTGTGCCGCCGGTGGCGGTGGCACTTCGCGATCGTCTCGAAGTCGATGGGGGTCGAACGGTTCGGCCGGAGCTGTCGGCGGCGCCGGTGATCGGTTCGCTCGATCCGGGTATTGATCGCCGTGCGGAGGTTTCCCCGGGTGGCCGGATGGCGGTCGAGGACGTTCTTCCGTGCGAGTGCGAATGGGATTCTAGGGTGTTGTCACCGGCGGCGTCGACGGTGCCCGTGAACCCGGCCCGGTCGTTGCGGTGCGGGGCGTGGAGGAACGTCCGCGACCGCCCCGGCAGGTTCACCGGCAGATTCGCGGCAGGTCGGCCGGCGCGCACTGCGACACGCCGTCCGCAAGAAGCGCCGCGTTTCACGCGGCACGGGACGGATCTCGCCATGGTGCCGCGGTCGTGCAGGCAGATGTCGTTGTCATGTGCCTCGTTTGAGACAGCCTTCGCCTGCTCTATGGCGATGGCGTGATGTTGCTGCCATGCTCGTTCGCGGGCGATCATCGCCTCGGCCCCACGCTCAGCTCACCAGCGCATCTTCCTGAAAGAGCGTCGCCAACGCTGTCGCGCTCGAGGACCGCTCCACTGAATAGGCGCCAGAGGCGCGGTCGAGCCCGGGTTCGGACACCACCGGGTCGCCGTGCCGGCCGCGTGCTCGATGATCCGGCCGCTCGCGCGGCGGAGCCGCACCATCGGGACTGCTACGGGAACACCCCGCCTTCCTTCATCCCCCGGCTCACGAGGTGTCGATGTGATGCGCTCCCCCCTGGATTCGCACGCTGATCGTGTCGCTGTCATCGGCATGGCGGGCAGGCTGCCGAAAGCCCCGGACCCGGAGGCGTTCTGGCGACTGCTGTGCGACGGGGCCGACGCGATCACCGCGCCGCCCGTGGGCCGGCAGGGCGTACGGCAGGGCGGCTACCTGGACCGGGTGGACGGCTTCGACGCGGCGTTCTTCGGTGTGTCCCCCCGTGAGGCCGCCGGCATGGACCCGCAGCAGCGGCTCATGCTCGAACTCGCCTGGGAGGCGCTGGAGGACGCCCGGATCGTGCCGAGCACGCTGACGGGCGGCCCGACGGGGGTGTTCGTCGGCTCGATGTGGGAGGACTACACGTCCCTGGCCTACCCCGGTCACATCACGCCGCACACACTGACCGGCACCAGCCGGGGCGTCATCGCCAACCGCGTCTCGCACTTCCTCGGCGTGCGCGGACCGAGCATGACGGTCGACACGGCCCAGTCGTCGGCGCTGGTCGCGGTGCATCTGGCGGTCGAGAGCCTGCGCCGCGGTGAGTCGGCGCTCGCCCTGGCCGGCGGGGTGAACCTCAACCTGACCGCCGCCCGCGAGGAGGGAGCGGCGGAGTTCGGCGGCCTGTCCCCGGACGACCGCTGTTACACCTTCGACGCCCGGGCCAACGGCTTCGTCCGCGGTGAGGGCGGCGCCTTCCTCGTCCTGAAACCGCTGGACCGGGCCCTGGCCGACGGGGACCGCGTCTACGGTGTCATCCGGGGCAGCGCGGTCAACAACGACGGCGCCACACGCAGCCTGACCGTGCCCAGCGCGCAGGCCCAGGAACAGGTCATCCGCGGAGCACTGGCCCGGGCCGGCGTGCGTCCCGCGGATGTGCAGTACGTGGAGCTGCACGGCACCGGCACCGCTGTCGGCGACCCCGTCGAGGCCGCCGCCCTCGCGGCGGCCTACCGCGACCCGGCCGAGTCCGGCGACGCCGACAGCGCCCTGCGGGTCGGATCCGCCAAGACGAATGTCGGCCACCTGGAAGGCGCCGCGGGCATCGTCGGTCTGCTCAAGGCCGTCCTCAGCGTGCACCACCGCGCACTGCCGCCGAGCCTGAACTACGAAACCCCCAACCCCGGCATCCCGCTCGACGCACTGGCGCTGCGGGTCCAGACGGCTCTGACCCCGTGGCCGCGGCCGGACGCGCCCCTGCTCGCCGGCGTGTCGTCGTTCGGCATGGGCGGCACCAACGCGCACGTGATCGTCGAGCAGGCGCCCGAGGCGGCCGCGCCGCCGGTCCGGCGGCCCGCCCCCGAGGCCCTGCCGGCGCCGTGGATCGTCACGGCGCGGACCAAGCAGGCGCTACGAGCGCAGACCGAGCGCCTGCGCGGACACCTGCGCAGCCACCCGGACCTGACCGGCGCCGAGGTCGCGCACGCGCTGGCCACCACCAGAACCCGCTTCGCGCACCGCGCGGTCCTGCTCGACTCCGCCCAGGTCGCCGCCGGCCGGGCCGGAACCCCGGGCCGTACCGTCTTCGTGTTCCCCGGCCAGGGCGCGCAGTGGGTCGGCATGGGCCGGGAGCTGTACGCCGCGTACCCCGTCTTCCGGGCCGCCATGGACGAGTGCGCCCAGGCCCTGGCCCCGTACACCGACTGGTCCCTGGCCGACGTCCTGGACGGCGCCCCGCTCGACCGCGTCGACGTCGTGCAGCCCGCCCTGTTCGCGGTGATGGTGTCCCTGGCGGAACTGTGGCGCTCCTTCGGCGTCGAGCCCGACGCGGTGGTCGGGCACTCGCAGGGCGAGATCGCCGCGGCGTACGTCGCGGGGGCGCTGTCGCTGTCCGACGCGGCCCGGATCGTGGCGCTGCGCAGCCGCGCGCTGGTGGCGCTGGCCGGCCGGGGCGGCATGGTGTCCGTGGCCCTGTCCGCCGAGCGGGCCGAGGACTACGTGTCGCGCTGGGGCGGCGCGCTGACGGTCGCCGTGGTCAACACCACCGGCTCGGTCGTGGTGTCCGGCGACACGCAGGCCCTGTCCGAACTGGTCGAGTCCTGCGCGGCGGACGGTGTCCGGGCACGCGTCGTCCCGGTGGACTACGCCTCCCATTCCGCGCACGTCGAGGCGATCCGCGAACGGCTGGACACCGAACTGGACGGTGTGCGGCCGCGGCAGGGCACCATCCCGTACTACTCCGCGGTCACCGGCGGCCTCCTCGACGACACCACGGAGCTCGACGCCGGCTACTGGTACCGCAACCTGCGCGAGCCGGTCCGCTTCGACCTGGCCACCGCCGCACTGCTGGCGGACGGGCATGACGTCGTGGTCGAGGTCAGCCCGCATCCGGTGCTGCTGCCCGCCCTCGAACAGATCCTGGAACAGACCCGCGAGCGGACCGGCGTGTCCGGCGTCGCCACCGGCACGCTGGGCCGTGACCGGGGCGGGCCGGACGTCTTCCTGACCGCGCTGTCCCGGCTGTTCGTGGCCGGCGTGCCGGTCGACTGGTCCCCGGCGGTCGCCGGGGCCGCGCCGGTCGACCTGCCCACGTACGCCTTCCAACGTCGTTCGTACTGGCTGCCCGAAACGACGGCCGGGCAGAGCGGACGGACCGCGGCCGGCCCGGGTGCGCACGCGGCGCAGGCCGCCGCGCCCGGCCGGCCGGACGGCGGCCCGGAGACCTACGACACCGCGGTGGGCGGCACGGACCCGGGCGAGCCCGAGTCGGCCGAGTCGGCCGACGCGATCGACGCGGCCGCCGTGGTCACCGCGCAGATCGCGCTCGTGCTGGGCCACGAGAACCCCGCGGACATCGATCCCGCGCTCACCTTCAAGGAGCTCGGCTTCGACTCGGTCACCGGGCTCGAACTGCGCAACCGCCTGGTCGGCGCCCTCGACCGGCAACTCCCCTCCGGTCTCGTCTTCGACCACCCGACGCCCGCGGAGCTGATCGACTGGCTGCGCACCGGCCCCGGCGACCGGCCGGCCGCCGCCGCCCGGGCCGCCGACGACGACCCGGTCGTCATCGTGGGGATGGGCTGCCGCTTCCCCGGCGGGGTGGCCTCGCCGGACGACCTGTGGCGGCTCGTCACGGAGGGCGTGGACGCGATCGGCGACTTCCCGGACGACCGCGGCTGGGACCTGGGCGGCCTGTACGACCCGGAACTGCGCGGCGCGGGCACCACGTACATCACCCGGGGCGGGTTCCTGGAGGCGGTGGCCGACTTCGACGCTCCGTTCTTCGGCATCTCGCCCCGCGAGGCGCTCGCCATGGACCCGCAGCAGCGGCTCGTGCTGGAGACGGCCTGGGAGACCTTCGAGCACGCCGGGATCGACCCGGTCTCGCTGCGCGGCAGCCAGACCGGCGTGTTCACCGGCGTCTGGTCGTCCGGCTACGCGACCGGGCCCGGCCTGCCGGAGGACCTGGAGGGTTACCTGTTCACCGGCATCGCGACCAGCGTCACGTCCGGCCGGGTCGCCTACCACCTCGGGCTGCGCGGTCCGGCGCTGTCCGTGGACACCGCCTGCTCGTCGTCCCTGGTCGCCGTCCACCTGGCCGCCCAGGCCCTGCGCGCGGGCGAGTGCTCGCTGGCGCTCGCCGGCGGTGTCACGATCATGGCGACACCGCTGGGCTTCACCGAGTTCTCCCGCCAGCGCGGCCTCGCGGCGGACGGCCGCAGCAAGCCCTTCGCCGCCGCGGCCGACGGCACCAGCTGGGCCGAGGGCGCCGGCTTGGTGCTGCTGGAACGTCTGTCGGACGCCCGCCGCAACGGCCACCGCGTGCTGGCGGTCGTCGCCGGAAGCGCGGTCAACCAGGACGGCGCGTCCAACGGCCTGACCGCGCCCAACGGCCCCTCCCAGGAACGCGTCGTCCGCCAGGCGCTGGCGAACGCCGGGTTGGAGCCGTCCGAGGTGGACGCGGTGGAGGCCCACGGCACCGGCACCACCCTCGGCGATCCCATCGAGGCCCACGCCCTGCTGGCCGCCTACGGTCAGGACCGGGACGAGCCGTTGTGGCTGGGGTCGGTGAAGTCGAACATCGGCCACACCCAGGCCGCCGCCGGCGTCGCGGGCCTGATCAAGATGGTCATGGCGATGCGGCACGGCGAACTGCCGCGAACCCTGCACATCGACGCCCCCTCCCCGCACGTCGACTGGGCCTCCGGCGGCGTCCGGCTGCTCACCGAGGCCCGGCCGTGGCCGGAGCGCGAGCACCCGCGCCGCGCCGGCATCTCGGCCTTCGGCGTCAGCGGCACCAACGCCCACCTCATCGTCGAGCAGAGCAGCATCGAGAGGTCCTCCGACCCGGACCTTGACCACCTTCCGGAACCCGCCGGCCGGGCCGCCCCCACCGCCTGGCTGCTGTCCGCGAAGACCGACGCCGCGCTGCGCGCCCAGGCCGAGCGGCTGCACGCGTACGCGACCGCCCACCCAGAGGTCCCGGCCGCCGCGATCAGCCGCGCACTGGCCGCCCGCACCCGGTTCGAGCACCGGGCCGCGGTGGTCGGCGCCGACCGGGACGACCTGCTGTCGGGCCTGGCCGCGCTCCCGCCGGGACTGCCGGGACTGCCGGCCCGTACCGGCGGGACCGTGTTCGTCTTCCCCGGCCAGGGGGCGCAGTGGGCGGGCATGGGCCGTGACCTGTACGAGCAGTCCGAGGTCTTCCGCGCCGGCATCGACGCCTGCGCCGCCGCCCTGGCCCCGTACACCGACTGGTCGCTGGTCGACGAACTGCGCCACGGCTCGCTGGACCGCGTCGACGTGGTGCAGCCGGCCCTGTTCGCCGTCATGGTGGCGCTGGCCGACCTGTGGCGGTCCTACGGCGTGCAGCCGGACGCCGTGGTCGGCCACTCCCAGGCGGAGATCGCCGCCGCGTACGTCGCCGGCGCGTTGTCGTTGGAGGACGCCGCCAAGGTCGTGGCGTTGCGCTCCAGGGCACTGGCCGTCATCGCCGACCGGGGCGGCATGGTGTCCCTCGCGCTGTCCGTCGAACAGGCAGCCGGCTACCTGGCCCGCTGGGGCGAGCGGCTGACCACCGCCGTGGTGAACGGACCCGCGGCGGTCGTGGTGTCCGGCGGCCTCGACGCACTGGACGAACTGCTGGCCGCCTGCGACGCCGACGGCATCCGCGCCCGCCGCCTGCCCGTCAACTACGCCGCCCACTCCGCGCAGGTCGAGGCGATCCGCGAGCAACTGCTCACCGAACTGGCCGACATCACGCCCCACTCGGCGGCGATCCCGTTCTACTCGACGGTCACCGGCGAGCCGGTCGACACCTCCGCCCTCGACGCCGGCTACTGGTACCGCAACCTCCGCGAACCCGTACGCTTCGACCTGGCCACCGCCCGGCTCACCGCCGACGGCCACGACCTGTTCCTGGAGGTCAGCCCGCACCCGGTGCTGGTGCCCGCGCTGGACGTCGCCGCCACCGGAACACTGCGCCGCGACCACGGCGGCCTCACCGAGTTCCTCGCCGCGGCGGGACGCCTCTACGCCGCCGGAGCCGACGTCGACTGGGTTCCGGTCCTGCCCCGCACCGCACCCAGGGCGGACCTGCCCACGTACGCCTTCCAGCGCGAGCCCTACTGGGTGACCGCGACCCCGCCGGTGCCCCGTGACGACTGGCGGTACGAGGTGGCATGGGCGCCGACGAGCGGTGCCGTGCCCCCGGTGGACCCGGATCGCTGGCTGGTCCTGGCCGCGACCGGGCACCCGTGGGCCGAGGCCCTGCGCGAACGGGGCTTCGCGGTGGCCGACAGCTGGGACGTGGCCGACACCGGGGACACCCGGCCCGGGCCGGACGGTGTGCTGTCGCTGCTGGCGCTGGACGAGGAGCCGCACCCCGACCACCCGGTGCTCCCGGCGGGCCTGGTCCGCACCCTGGATCTGATCCGCACCCTGGACCCGGAGCGCAGCCCGGACCCGGCGAGGACGGCGGCCGTCCCGCTGTGGTGCGCGACCAGCGGCGCCGTGAGCACCTCGGGCACCGACCCGGTCACCAGCCCGGCCCAGGCCCTGGCGTGGGGCACCGGCGCGTCCGCGGCGCTGGAGTTCCCGCACGGCTGGGGCGGCCTGGTCGACCTTCCCGCCGTGCCCGACGAGGAGAGCGTGAACGCGCTGCTCGTCGTGCTCGCCGGCACGGGCGAGGACCAGGTGGCGATCCGCGGCGCCCGGCGCTTCGCCAAGCGGCTGCGCCGCAAGGCCTCGTCGGGCCCGGCCGCGCGGCCCTGGCGGCCGCGGGGCACGGTGCTGGTCACCGGCGGTACCGGCGCGCTCGGCGGACATGTGGCCCGCCGCCTCGCGCGGCAGGGCGCGGAGCACATCGTGCTGGCCTCCCGCCGCGGCCCCGACGCACCCGGCGCGGCCGGCCTGCGCGACGAACTGGAGGCAGCCGGGGCACGGGTGACCGTGGCGGCGTGCGACGTGGCCGACCGGGACGCCCTACGGGACCTCGTCGAGCGCGTCGGCGACATCCGCGCGGTCTTCCACACCGCCGGCGCGATCAGGGCGACCAGGCTGGCCGACACGACACCGGCGGAGTTCGCCGAGGTGGTCACGGCCAAGGTCGCCGGGGCGGCGAACCTGGCGGAACTCCTGCCGGACCTCGACGCCTTCGTCCTGTTCTCCTCCACCGCGGGCGTGTGGGGCGACGGCCACGGCGCGGCCTACGCCGCCGGCAACGCCTTCCTCGACGCCCTGGCCGCACAGCACCGCGCCCAGGGCCGCGCCACGACCTCCGTCGCGTGGGGCATCTGGGCCGAGGGCGGCATGGCGGCCCTGGAGTCCGTGCAGCGCCAGCGCACCCTGCTCGGCCTCGGCGAACTGGACCCGGGCCGGGCACTCGACGCGCTGCAGGACGTCCTCGACCACGACGAGGCCCTCGCGGTCGTCACCGAGGCCGACTGGGCACAGTTCGCCCGCGCCTACACCCACGCGCGGCCGAGCCGGCTGCTGCGGGACCTGCCCGAGGCCCACAGCCGGCCGCAGGCCCCCCGACCCGCGCCCCCCGCCGGCGGCACCGACCTGCTGGAGCTGATCACCACCCACGTCGCCGGGGTGCTGGGACACGCCACCCCCGAGCGGCTCGACCCCCGGCAGGCGTTCAAGGACCTGGGCTTCGACTCGCTGACCGCGGTGGAACTGCGCAACCGCCTGACCGCCGCGCTCGGGGTGAAACTGCCCGCCACCCTCGTCTTCGACCACCCCACCCCGGCACGGCTGGCCGCCCACCTGTCCGGCGAGTCCGGCGAGCAGGACACGCCGCGGGCCCCGGCCCCGGCCGCGACGGACGAGCCGATCGCGGTCATCGGCATGGGGTGCCGCTACCCCGGAGGCGTCGGCACCCCCGAGGACCTGTGGCGGCTGGTCGCGGACGGCGTGGACGCGGTCGGCGACTTCCCGGCCGACCGGGGATGGGACATCGACCGCCTGTACGACCCGACGGGAAGCCGCCCCCGCACGTCGAGCACGTCCCGGGGCGGCTTCCTCGACGCCGCCGGCGACTTCGACGCGGCGTTCTTCGGGATATCGCCCCGCGAGGCGCTCGCCATGGACCCGCAGCAGCGCATCCTGCTGGAGACCGCGTGGGAGACCATCGAGTACGCCGGCATCGACCCGACCACGCTGGAGGGCACAGCCACCGGCGTGTTCGCCGGCATGTGGTCCACCGGCTACGCCGCCGGGCCGGTCCCCGACGACCTGGAGGGCTACCAGGTCACCGGCGCCGCGTCGAGCGTGGGGTCCGGCCGGCTCGCCTACCAGCTCGGCCTGCTCGGCCCGGCACTGTCCCTGGACACCGGCTGCTCGTCGTCCCTGGTGGCCCTGCACCTGGCCGCTCAGGCGCTGCGCTCGGGAGAATGCTCCTTCGCCCTGGCCGGCGGCGTCACCGTCAACGCGGAACCCACGCTGTTCACCGAGATGTCCCGGCAGGGGGCGAGCGCGCCCGACGGCCGCAGCAAGTCCTTCGCCGACGCCGCCGACGGGGCGGGCTGGGCCGAGGGCGCCGGACTCCTGCTGCTGGAACGCCTGTCCGACGCCCGCCGCAACGGCCACGAGGTGCTGGCGGTCATCCGAGGCTCCGCCACCAACCAGGACGGCGCCTCCAACGGTCTGACCGCGCCCAACGGCCCCTCCCAGGAGCGGGTGATCCGCCAGGCACTGGCGAATGCCGGGTTGGAGCCGTCCGAGGTGGACGCGGTGGAGGCCCACGGCACCGGCACCACGCTCGGCGATCCCATCGAGGCCCAGGCGCTGCTGGCGACGTACGGTCAGGGGCGGGACGAGCCGTTGTGGCTGGGGTCGGTGAAGTCGAACATCGGCCACACCCAGGCCGCGGCCGGCGCGGCCGGCCTGATCAAGATGGTCATGGCGATGCGGCACGGGCAGTTGCCGCCGACGCTGCACGTCGACGCGCCGACCACGCACGTCGACTGGGAGTCCGGCGCGGTCCGCCTGCTCACCGAACCGGTCGCCTGGCCCGGGACCGGGCGGCCACGGCGGGCCGCCGTCTCCGCCTTCGGCATCAGCGGCACCAACGCCCACGTCATCATCGAGCAGGGCGTCCTCGAACAGCCCGCCGAGGCCGACTCCGCCGCACCCGCTCCCCGGGGCCGCGCGGACGACCAGGTCCTCTGGCCGCTGTCGGCCAGGTCCGAGGCGGCGTTGCGGGAGCAGGCGCGTCGGCTGGGGGCCTTCACCGCCGTGCACCCCGAGGTGAGCCCGGCCGCGGTCGGGGGCGCTCTGGCTGCCCGCACCGTGTTCGAGCACCGGGCCGTGGTGGTGGGTACCGCCGCTGCCCTGGAGGCACTGGCGGAGGGCCGGTCGGTGCCGGGTCTGGTCACCGGGACCGCCCGCCCGGTGGGTCGGTCGGTGTTCGTGTTTCCGGGGCAGGGTGCGCAGTGGGTCGGTATGGGTGGGGAGTTGTACGGCTCGGAGCCGGTGTTCCGGGCGGTGATCGATGCGTGTGAGGCGGCGTTGGCGCCGTACACGGATTGGTCGTTGGTGGAGGTGTTGGTCGGTGGCGCTCCGCTGGAGCGCGTGGATGTCGTGCAGCCGGCTCTGTTCGCGGTGATGGTGGCGTTGGCCGAACTCTGGCGTGCGCATGGTGTGGTGCCTGATGCCGTGGTCGGGCATTCGCAGGGGGAGATCGCGGCGGCGTACGTGGCCGGCGCGTTGTCCCTGGAGGACGCCGCGAAGGTGGTCGCCCTGCGCAGCAAGGCCCTGGTCGCCCTGGCCGGATACGGCGGCATGGTCTCGGTCGCGCTGTCCGCGGACGACGCCGCCGGCTACCTGAGCCCCTGGGGCGAGCGGATCACCGTCGCGGTGGTCAACTCCGCCTCGACCGTCGTCGTGTCCGGCGACCCCGGTGCCCTGGACGAACTGCTGGCAGCCTGCGCCGGGGACGGCATCCGCGCCCGCGCCATCCCCGTCGACTACGCGGCGCACTCGGCGCAGGTCGAGGCGATCCGCGAGCAACTGCTCGCCGACCTCGCCGGGATCACACCGCGGACCGCGGACGTCCCCTTCTACTCGACCGTCACCGCGGAACCCGTCGACACCTCCGCCCTGGACGCCGACTACTGGTACCGCAACCTCCGCGAACCCGTACGGTTCGACCTGGCCACCGCCCGGCTCACCGCCGACGGCCACGAGGTGTTCGTGGAAGTCAGCCCGCACCCGGTGCTGGTGCAGGAGCTGGACGGCATCGCGACCGGCACCCTGCGCCGCGACCACGGCGCCATCGGGGAATTCCACACCGCCCTGGCCCGCCTCCACGTCCAGGGCGTCGCCGTGACCTGGCCGCAGCGGCGCCCGCACGGCGTCAGGCTGCCGCACTACGCCTTCCAGCGCAGCACCTACTGGCTCACCCCCGCGGCCGGCGACCACGGCACCGGGCACCCGCTGGCGGGCACCGCGGTCGAACTGCCCGACGGGAACACCGTGCACAGTGGCCGGGTCTCCACCCGCACCCACCCATGGCTGGCCGACCACGCCGTCGACGGCACGGTCCTGCTGCCGGGCACCGCCTTCCTCGAACTCGCCACCCTGGCCGGCGGGACCGTTGACGACCTCGTCCTGCACCTGCCCCTCGCGCTCTCGGACACACCCACGGACATCCGGGTCTCGGTCGGCGCCCCGGACGACGCCGGCCGCAGGCCGGTCACCGTGCACTCCAGGGGCGGCGACGGCTGGGTCCGCCACGCGTCCGGAACCCTCGGCGGCCAGGTGACGGCCGGTCGCCTCGACTGGCCCGCGAGGAACGCCGAACCCGTGGACCCCGAAGGGTTCTACGCCTTCCTCGCCGGACTCGGATACCAGTACGGACCCGCGTTCCGGGGCGTGCGGGCGTTGTGGCAGGGCGAGGACGAACTGTACGCCGAGGTGTCCGTCCCCGACGGCGCCCGCTTCGGCATCCACCCCGCGCTCCTGGACGCCGCACTCCAGCCGCTGATCCTGCTCAGCCCCGACACCCGGGTCCGGCTGCCGTTCTCCTTCTCCGGCGTCGCCGTGCACACCACCGGTGTGTCGACCGCCCGGGTCCACCTGGTCCGCACGGGCACCGGCACCTACCGCGCGACACTGACCGACCTGTCCGGCAACCCGGTCGCGGACATCACCGCGCTGACCGTCCGTCCGGCCGCCGAGGTCCGGACCGCGGTGCTGCACACCCGGTGGGTGCCCCTCACCGCGAGCACACCGACCGAGGTGGTGCCGAGCCCGGTCCTCACCGCGGAAGCCGACGCGGACTCCGTGCACGCCCTCGTCCAGCGGGCCCGCACGCTCGTCCAGGACTTCCTGGCCGAGCAGCCGGAGCGGGCGGCCGCACGCCTGGCCGTCCTGACCCGCGGCGTGGCCGGCGCGGCCGTACGCGGCCTGGTCCGCAGCGCCGCCGCCGAGCACCCCGGCCGGTTCGTCCTGGTCGACCTGGGCGACGCGTCCGAGGAGGACGCGGTCCGGGCCGCCATGACAGCCGGCGACGAACCCGAACTGGCCCTGCGCCGGGAAGGCGTCCTGGTGCCGCGGCAGGCCAGGTACGCGCCGGAACTGACCGCCCCCGACGGCGCGTACCGGCTGAGCGAGTCCGGCACCGGCCAACTGGACGACCTGGCCCTGCTGCCCTGGCAGGAGGCCGCGCTGGAACCCGGACAGGTACGGGTCGCCGTACGCGCGGCCGGCCTGAACTTCCGCGACGTGCTCATCACCCTCGGCATGTACCCGGACCGGCCCCCGTTGGGCGGCGAAGGCGCCGGCACCGTCATCGAGGTCGGCCCCGGCGTCACGGCCTGGCGGCCCGGCGACCGCGTCATGGGACTGATGCCCGGCGCCTTCGGGCCGCGCGCGGTCGCCGACCACCGGCTCCTGACGGCGATCCCCGACGGCTGGGGCTTCACCGAGGCGGCGTCGGTGCCCATCGCGTTCACCACCGCCTGGTACGGGCTGTTCGACCTCGGCGAACTGCGCCCCGGTGACCGGGTCCTGGTCCACTCCGGCGCGGGCGGTGTGGGCATGGCCGCCGTCCAGTTGGCCCTGAACAGCGGCGCGGAGGTCTTCGCCACCGCGAGCCCCGCCAAGTGGGACGCCCTGCGGCGCCTCGGACTGGCGGACGACCACATCGGATCGTCGCGCGACACCCGCTTCGCCGACCGGTTCCCGGCCATGGACGTCGTCCTCAACTCGCTCGCTGGGGAACTCACCGACGCCTCCCTGCGGCTGCTCGCCGACGGCGGACGGTTCGTCGAGCTGGGCAAGACGGACGTCCGCTCACCCGAGGGCCTGATCTACCGGGCCTTCGACCTCAACGACGTCGACCCCGCGCGGCAGGGCGACATCCTCTCCAGGGTCGTGGCGATGGTCGCCGACGGGACGTTGGAGCCGCTGCCGGTCACCGCCGCGGACCTCCGCCAGGCCGTCGCCTCCTTCCGGCTGATGAGCCAGGCCCGCCACACCGGCAAGATCGTCCTCACCGTCCCCCAGCCGATCGACCCCGGCGGCACCGTGCTGATCACCGGCGGCACCGGCACCCTCGGCCAGGCCGTCGCCCGGCACCTGGTGTCCCGCTACGGGGTACGGCACCTGCTGCTCGTCAGCCGCGGCGGCGGCGCGGTGCCGCACCTGGAGCCGCAAGGGGACGTCGACGTGCGGGTCGTGGCCTGCGACGTCGCGGACCGCGACGCGCTGGCGGCCGTACTGGACTCCATCCCGGCCGAGCATCCGCTGACCGCCGTCGTCCACGCCGCCGGCGTGCTCGACGACACCGTGGTGGACCGGCTGACCGCGGAGCAGCTCGACCGGGTGCTGCGTCCCAAGGTCGACGGTGCCTGGCACCTGCACGAGCTGACCCGCGAGCACCACCTCGCCGCCTTCGTGCTGTTCTCCGCGGCCGCGGGTGTACTCGGCAACGCCGGCCAGGCCGGCTACGCGGCCGCGAACTCCTACCTCGACGCGTTCGCCGCACACCGGCAGACCCTCGGACTGCCCGCGGTGTCGATGGCTTGGGGCTACTGGGAGCAGGAGAGCGGCATGACCGCCCACCTCACCGCGGCCGACCGCCAACGCCTCGCCCGCAAGGGCATCCGCCCCATCGGCGTCGATCGCGCCCTGGCCATGTTCGACACCGCGCTGGCCGCCGGACGTCCCGCGCTGACCACGGCCGACCTCTCGATGCCGCAGACCCTGCCGACGCCGAAGACCCCCGCGTCGGACCTGCTGTCCCTGGTCGCCGCCCACACCGCCACCGTCCTCGGCCACTCCGACGCCGCCGCGATCACCCCCGGACTCGCCTTCCGTGACCTCGGCTTCGATTCCCTGACCTCCGTCGAACTGCGCAACCGCCTCGCCGGCGCCACCGGCCTGCGGCTGCCCGCGACCCTCGTCTTCGACCACCCCACCCCCGCCGACCTCGCCGACCACCTCACGGCCGAACTCTCCGGTGGGGGTGCGGCGTCGGTGGCGTCGGTGGTGCCGGTCGGGAATCCGGTGTCGGGTGATCCGGTGGTGATCGTGGGCATGGGGTGCCGGTTGCCGGGTGGGGTGGGGTCGCCGGAGGAGTTGTGGGGTTTGGTGTCGGGTGGGGTGGATGCGATCGGGGGATTTCCTGCTGATCGTGGTTGGGACGTTGCGGGGTTGTTCCATCCGGATGCGGATCATCCGGGGACGTCGTATACGCGGTCGGGTGGTTTTCTCGCGGACGCGGCGGGGTTCGATGCCGACTTCTTCGGGATCTCGCCACGTGAGGCGCTCGCGATGGATCCGCAGCAGCGGGTGTTGCTGGAGACCGCGTGGGAGACCTTGGAGGATGCGGGGATCGATCCGACGTCGTTGCGGGGCAGCCAGACGGGCGTGTTCACCGGCATCTGGTCCTCCGGCTACGTCGGCAGCCCCGACCAGGCACCACCCGACACCGAGGGCTACCTCGCCACCGGCATCTCGCCGAGCATCACCTCCGGCCGGGTCTCCTACCTGCTGGGCCTCCAGGGCCAGGCCGTGTCCGTCGACTCCGCCTGCTCCTCGTCACTGATGGCGATCCACCTGGCGGCGCAGGCACTGCGCTCGGGGGAGTGCACACTCGCCCTGGCCGGCGGGGTGACCGTGAGCGTGACCCCCTTGCAGTTCACGGAGTTCTCCCGCCAGCGTGCCCTGGCCCCCGACGGCCGCTGCAAGCCCTTCTCGTCGACGGCGGACGGTACGGCCTGGGGTGAGGGCGCGGGGTTGGTGCTGCTGGAGCGGTTGTCGGATGCCCGTCGCAACGGGCACCGGGTGCTGGCGGTGCTGCGGGGTTCGGCGGTGAACCAGGACGGCGCCTCCAACGGTCTGACCGCGCCCAACGGCCCCTCCCAGGAGCGGGTCATCCGCCAGGCCCTCGCCAATGCCGGGTTGGAGCCGTCCGAGGTGGACGCGGTGGAGGCCCACGGCACCGGCACCACGCTCGGCGATCCCATCGAGGCTCAGGCACTCCTGGCGACGTACGGTCAGGGGCGGGTGGAGCCGTTGTGGCTGGGGTCGGTGAAGTCGAACATCGGCCACACCCAGGCGGCGGCCGGTGTGGCCGGTGTGATCAAGATGGTCATGGCGATGCGGCACGGGCAGTTGCCGCCGACGCTGCACGTCGACGCGCCGACCTCGCACGTCGACTGGGAGTCCGGAAACATCCGGCTGCT
>NZ_JBHUSG010000028.1:76880-124855 GCF_042673745.1 Kitasatospora sp. NPDC057015 | reverse complement strand
ACGTGGTCGGTGGTGAGGCCCTGGACGTCGAGGACGACGTGGTCGGTGGCGACGCGTTCGCGGGTGAAGAGGGTGGTGAGGTCGCGGCCGACCATCAGGCGCACGACCTCGCCCTCGTCGGTGTGTGCGGCGTCGAGGACTCCGGCCACGGCGCCGTCGCGCAGGACGGCGATGCGGTCGGCGAGGCGGAAGATCTCCTTCATTCGGTGGGAGACGTAGACGACGGCGACGCCCTGCGCGCGCAGTCGGCCGATCAGGGCGAACAGGGCCTCGACCTCGCCGTCGGAGAGCGAGGAGGTCGGCTCGTCGAAGGCGATGACCCTGGCGTCGCCGGTCAGCGCCCGCAGGATCTCCACCAACTGACGCTGCGCGGGGGTGAGTTCCGATCCCAGCAGGTGTGGGAGCAGGACCTTGTCGAAGCCCAGGCGCTCCAGGTCGGCGGTGATCCGGCGGTGGAGCTCGGCGCGGTTCAGGCGGCGGCCGGCGGTGCGCGGCAGGGAGCCGGCGTAGACGTTCTCGGCGACGGAGACGTGCGGGATGATCTCGGGTTCCTGCGGGATGATCCGGATGCCCAGCCGGCGGGCGTCCTGCGGCGAGGCAAGGGCGGTGGGCCGGCCGTCGATCAGGATGCCTCCCTCGGTCGGCTGGTGGTCGCCGGTCAGGATCTTCAGCAGGGTGGACTTGCCGGCGCCGTTCTCCCCCATCAGTGCCGTGACCAGGCCCGCGGGGAAGTCGAGACTGACACCGGAGAGCGCCTGCACCGCTCCGAAGCGCTTGGTGATCCCTTCGACGGCGATCACGGGGCCGGCGGCGGTCGGGGGTGGGAGAGCCGGGGGTTCGGTGCCGGGACTGGTCATCGAGGGCCTCACTAACGGTGGACCGTCGGCTGCGTGAGCCGATGGGGACAGGGCGGGGGGTGGGGCCGGCGCGGCGGGTCGGGAAGCCGCCGAGCCGGCGCGGGCGGGTGACCTGCGGGTTCAGCTGCAGGTGACGCCGGAGGCCTTCCAGTTGGAGGCGTCGACCATCTTGGTCGGCGCGAAGGCCTCCTTCGGGAAGTCCTTGCCGTTCTTGAGCTTGTCGTACATGGTCTGGACGGCCAGGGCGCCGACGTCGCTGCCGTTGATGAAGAGCGCCGCTCTCATGCCGGAGGGCTTGCCCGAGTTCCAGTTCTTGCAGGCCAGGTAGGCGCCGAGGCCGACGCCGATCACGTTGTCGGCCTTGAATCCGGCGTTCTCCAGCGCGGTGACGCCACCCTGGACGTTCTCGTCGTTGCAGCCCCAGACCACCCAGTGCTTCACACCGGTGTTGGCGGTCACGGTCGCGGCGATCTTGTCCTGGGCACCGGTCGGGGTGTTGTCGGTGGCCACGTCGATGTTCTGGACGTTGGCGCCGGCTCCGGCGAAGAAGGCGTTCTTCGCGGCCTTCACCCGGTCGGTGCAGACGGTGACGTCCTGCTTCCAGGCCGAGATGGTGCGGGTCTCGGCGGGGTTCCAGCCGGCCTTCTTGAACTCCTCGGCGGCGCGCTTGCCGACCTCGCCGCCCATCTGCTCGCCGCTGAAGCCGATCCGGGGGACGAGCGTGTCGGAGGTGCAGACCGTCGGGTCGGGGCCGGTGGTGCAGATCTGGTCGTCGGAGGTCAGCAGCGCGACCTTGGCGTCCTTGGCGGTCTGCACGACCTGCGGGCCGACGGCGGGGTCGGGCACGACCACGATCAGGCCGTTGGACTTCTGCGCGATCGCGGCCTTGGCCTCGCTGACCGTCTTGTTGGCGTCGGTGCCGAGGTTGACGACCTTGAGGTCGACGCCCAGCTCAGCGGCCTTCGCCTTCGCGCCAGCGGCCTCGCCGACGAAGTACTCCTGGTCGCCCTGCTTCTGCAGGTAGGTCATCGAGATCTTGCCGTCGACCTTCGCCACGTCCGCGCCGCCGGAGGGCGCCTGACCGGTCGAACACGCGGTGAGAGTGAGCGGGATGAGCAGGCCTGCTGCCGTGATTGCACAGGAGCGGCGGGTGCGTGCACTGAACATGGCGGATTCCTTGGCTGGAAGGGTGGGAACAGCGGCGCTGGGAATGCCACAGCACCATCCGATCACGTTCGCACTAAACCGAACGTGATGCATCATCGAAGCTGATCGATCGATCGGAAGTCAACGCCCTCGGGGTGCTGGGCTGAAACCGATACGCCGCCGTGATGCCGGGGTGGGGCTGGTTGCGAAGCCGTGTGTCCGTGGCTCACCGGGTCTCGGTGGGCGCGGGTCGCCGGTGGGGGAGTCGGCGGTTCGCTGACTGCGCGGACCCGGTCCGATGTCCGACGACGCAGTGGGGGGTGCGGACCTGCGGAGCCGACACTGACCATATTTCCGCAGGTGGAGCACAGTGCTCTGAGCTGTCGATGGCCACGGTCGAGTGACGATCGGATCAATCCGTGAGTGAAGTGTGGGTACCCCTACCTAGTACCGACGGCCGCCCCTCGATCCGCTCGACTGTGATGCGCGCTGCTTGCGGCGGTGGGCCGGGGTGGTGGCTGAGGTGACTGTGCGCAGCCCCTTGACATCTGTCTGAAACGCGAGTGTCATACAGCTCATTGTCGGCATGTGTTTGCTTCTGATCGATCGTTCAGGGTGGCGGACGTACCCCCTGAACCAGATGCGGCCCGCTGCCCGTCGCCGGCGCCTGCCTTCTGCGGCCCCACCCGCCTCGCTCAAGGAGAACCCCACCATGTCCAGAACCGGTATCCCGGGAGCCCCCCTCCGTCGCCGCACCGTGCTCGTCGCGGCCGCGCTCACCCTCGCCGCCGGCGCCGTCGCGCTCCCCCCCGCCGCGGCCCCCACCGCGGCGGCCGCCACGGCCTCGACGCCCTCGTTCGACGTCCTCAGCACCGACGCCACGTTCCAGTGCCGGCGGTCGTTCGGCGGCGGCCTCTACGACGCCGCCTCGAACAAGACCTACATCACCTACAACGGCCCCAAGATGGACGTCTACGTCCGCGCCTACGACCACGCCACCGCGGCGTGGGAGACCCCGGTCCTGGTCAAGGCCCAGAACCAGACGGGGCAGTTCGACTACCACAACTACTCGACGATCGTGCTGCTGCCCAACGGCAGGCTCGCGGTGTTCTTCAACAAGCACTCCGTCGCCTCCTACATGGCCGTCGCCCCCACCGCGCACTCCGCCGACGGCACCTGGACCACGACGAAGATCAGCGGCGACTTCAACGACTACCCGATGCCGGTGGTCGTCGGCGAGAAGCTCTACTTCTTCTACTCCCGCAACGACGACGTCAACTACCCCTACCGCAGCTACAAGGTGATGAGCTCCGACGACAACGGCACCACCTGGTCGGCCCCGTCCACGATCATCGACACCGGCAAGACCCCCGACAGGTTCGACGAGGTGTACGCCTTCGGTGTCGCCCCGATCAACGGCAGGATCTACATCAGCTACACCCTCTGGGGCGGCCCCCAGGGCCACGCCAGGCAGGGCAAGAACCTCTACGTGAGCGTCTACGACCCGGCCACCGGCCGGATGTCCAACGCCGCAGGGCAGGACGCCGGAAACACCGTCAACAGCGCCGACCTGTCCGCGCACCTGGTCCGGGCCGCCTCGCCGGCGAGCTCCGGCGACTTCTACTCCACCCACCCCATCCAGTACTCCCAGGTGTGGGCCACCGACGCGGGGCAGATCTACGTCGGCTTCGGCGAGGCCGTGAACGGCCAGCGCAACGTCCGCTACGGCCGCCTCAACGGATCCACCTGGGAGATCGGCACCGTCAAGTCCGGCACGGCCCAGTTCTTCGACATGGTCAAGACCGGCACCGACGACTTCGAGTTCCTCTTCGCCAACGAGGACTTCACCACCCTGTCCAGCGTCGTCCTGCGCGACGGCGCCACCCTCGCGCCGGTCTTCGACCTGCCGGTCGACAAGGCCGGCACCGACGCCGACCGCATTGACCACGCCGACTACATCGAGAACCGCAACTCCATCAGCGTCATGGGCACCATGGTCAACTACGCCAACCAGACTGACGACTACAGCGGGAAGTGGCCGGTCTTCACCGTCAAGCGCTGACACCCGGGCGGGGGTGTGCGCGCCCCTGCCCGTCCGGCCGACCCCTTCGTCCCGGGAAACCGTCGGCCCCGCCGCCCCGGTCCCCGACTCCGGGGACCGCTGATGCGGCAGGTCGACCGTCCGGGCGGGGCCACCGGGGATCGTGACCGGTCCTCGGTGGCCCTTCGGCTTCCCGCGCGCGGCGTACGGACGGCCGGTGGACCGTTGCGGAGCGGAAGGACCGGTACCCCGAGCCCGGGACGGGCCGTCGCGGCGCCGTACGGGTGCCCGCGGGTCCGAGGCCGTGGCTCCCGGGTTCCGCCTGCACGGATCGTGGAGCGGTGCGGGTTCGGCACCGCCACCGCACCGGTTACCCATTGTTGTTCTCACGGGGGATTCTGTCACCGAGGGTAGGTATGGGTAGGGGTCCGCATTGAATACCCAACAGCCGGCGGGCTGTGCTGGAGGTGTCGCAGCATCCGGCGCGGCTTGAGGATCGAGTAGGTGGCGACATGTTCGCAATCGGCAGAGGACATCAGGGAGGATCCGCCCCGCGGACGGCGATCTACCTCCGCGCCTACCCCCTCGATGTGACCGGGATGGAGTTCCACCGGCGAGTGCTGGAGGACACGGCCGTGGAGGCGGGGCTGCCGGGGCCGGAGGTCTTCCTGGACAACGGTCGGCGCGCGAGGGACGGCCTGCCGGCCCTGGACACCCTGCTCCGGGCCGTCCGGGCGGGTCTCTTCGAGACCGTTCTGGTGCCGGGACCGTTCGTGTTCGGTCTCGACGACGCCTGGGCTCAGGCGGTGGTCGAGGAACTGCAGCGGCACTCCTGCCGCCTGTTCCAGCTCCCCGCGCGCAGCACCTTCGGCAGCGCCGCCGGGCCGGCCACCTCGCAGACCGCCTCGGGGCGAGGCGGCGTGTTCTTGGTCCCCGTCCCGGCGGCGGTCGCGCCCGCGGTTCACCGCTGCGGTCCGACGGCGCCGGTGCCGGGATCCGCGGGCGGTTGCCCGGGCCTGCTGGGCACCTGCCCACAGCCCACGGTCGCCTGATGACGCCGGTTCGTCGGAGCCTTCCCACCACCACCACGCACTCCCCGCCGGAGACCGCCTATACGGATTGCCAGGCCTGGTTGGTGCCGCCCCGGCAGGAGTACAGCCGGACCTTGGACGTGGTGACGTTCACGTCCAGGCACAGACCGGACTGCAGGCCACGGATGGTGCCGTCGGAGTAGAAGACCCACTTCTGGTTGTCTCCGCCGGTGCAGTCGTAGATGCCGACCCTGGTTCCGTCGACGGAGCCCCGCCCCAGGGCATCGAGGCACTTCTCGCCGCCGTACAGGGTCAACTGGCCACCGGCCGTTCGCGTCCACGTCTGGCCCGCGACTGCGGCGCAGGCGGCCACCTGGACCTGGGTGCGGTTGTCACGGGTGCCCCCGGGCACATCGACGCACGTCCGGGTGCCGGCGCTGCGGAGCGACGAGGTGGGGGAGCCGTCGCCGAGCCCCCAGGCGTACTTCAGCCGGTCGACCACGGTGGTGTTGCGCACGCTCAGCGTCAGATCGGCACCACTGCCGTGAAGGGCGTACAGGGAGTACCAGTCGTAGGTGGGACGCGCCTTGGCCTTCCCCCCGAGCGCCGGCCAGTAGAGCGACCCCAGGCCGAGCGATCGGATGCGCTCGGTGAACGCGCGGACGTACCGTACGTAGTTGTCGGTGCTGCCCGCGTCGTCGTAGTCCCGCCCGTCGTCCGCGGGCGCGCCGAACTCGTCCAGGACGGTGCGTCCCGCGCAGGAACCGATCCGTGACGCCAGTAGGTCGGTCCACTCGTCGTGGGTCTTGGCGCCGAACTGGAACGTGTACAGGTGCAGGGACAGGTAGGTCCCGGCCAGGCGGCTGTCCGCGCACACCGAGGTGACGTCGCTGTTGTAGCCGCTGCCGCTCACGATGATCCGGTTTCGCGGGATCGACGGGTGAGCGGTGATCCAGCCGGCCGCGATGTCCGCCCAGGCGGCCGCGGTGTAGCCGTGGGGTTCGTTCATCGGCTCGAAGTACACGAGGCTGGTGGAGCCGTACCTGGCGGTGACGGCATTCCACATGGCGTTGAAGGCAGCCGTGTCGACGACCCTTCCGCCGGACGAGGCGCCGTCCTCCCAGTAGGAGAGAATCACCTTGAAGCCCTTGGCGGTTGCCGCGTCGACGGCTCCCGCGTAGGCGTCACCCCATGCCGTCCCCGGGACGGAGTGGACGTTGATCGGGAGTCGTACCGTGTCGGCCCCCGTGGTGCTCCGGAACCCGTTGTAGACCGCGCCGGCCTTGGCCTTGACGGTCGTGTAGCCGTCGGTCACGGCCAGGCCCTCGGGCACCACGGGGCCGTTGACGAAGTTGTCGCCAGGACGGGCCCAGTTCACGCCCTTGAACTGGCTCGGGTCCAGGGCCGGCCCGGCCGCGTTGGCCGGCGCCGCGGTGCCCAGGACGCCGAGAGGCAGGGCGGCGAGAGCGGCGAGAGCGGTCGCCGCCCTGCGGCGGAGCCTCCGCCGTGCCGGAGACGTGAGCGGGGTTGAGGCGCCGCGAGCTCTCGGGGAAAGGGAGTTGGACAATGTGCTTGCCTTCGGGGTGAGGGTTGCTGCCGTCCGTACGCCGAGGTACGAGCAGGCCGGACGGGCTCAGGAAACGAGGGGTGGTGCCGGCGGCCCAGCCCGTTGGCCGAACAGGCGGGCGTACCGATGGGTGTGGGGCCGCATCCGGTGGCGCCCCGGACGGCGGGGGCCGTGGAGTACCCGGAGGGCGACCTGCGCTCAGGCTGAAGTGCGTTGCAAAACAAGTAAGTTGACATTCTTTCACGCGAACGTCCCTCGTGCACGGTGCCATCGGCCCCAGCGGCCGGTCAAGGGTGGTTCCCAGCCGTGACGGCTTTCCGCCGCGCTGCCTTCCGTCGCGCTGCCTTCCGTCGTGGGGGTGGCCGCGTCTACCGCCTCCGACCGTGTGTGCGCGACCGGCGTCCGCTCCGGTCGTCCTGCCACGGTGTCGGCGGCGAGGAGCCGTCCGCCCCGGCGGATGCGCTTCTCACCGCGGATGCCCGCGCGTCCTCGACGTCCTGCCCGTCCTGCTGCCAGGACGGGCAGGCTGTGCCCCACGTACGAGGGCAGGGACGACGGTGACCACGTCCGCTTGCGGCTCCGCCGAACTCCTCGGGGGAGGAACGGTCTGACGGTGCCCGGTGCGCACGGGCGGTTCGTGTCGTGGAGGCCTACGGTGATGTCATCGGCGCCGCCTCGGACGGTGCTGTCCTTCCACGGCTGGAGGTTCGTCGGATGCGGGTCGGTCGGGCGCCGCACGCCCGTTGCGAGCAGCAGGTCCACGACCTCCTCGTCCACGGCGCCGTCAACAAGGACATCGCCGCCGCCCTCTTCCTCTCCCCGCGCACCGTCGAACACCACGTCGCAGCCATCCTGCGCAAACTCGGCACCACCCGCGAACAGCTGACCCGGCCGAACCACCCGCCCACGCCGTAGCCGGGGGTGCGGCGGCACCGGCGGGCGTGGTCGTGGGCGAGTCCCCGCAGCGTCGCCAGCTCCCGGCGTGTCGTCTTGGACACCGTCTGTGATCAAGGGGTAGGGTGCCCGCGCCGTCGTTTCGGGGGGTCTGGGGCGGCGGGGGTGAGGGAGGGGTTCGGGATGTCCCGTTCGGTTCGGTGGGTGGTCACCGTCGCGGCGGCGGTCACCACGTTCGTGCTGTGCCTGCGGCGGGTCAGGTGGGCGTCGTTCGACCTCGTGGGCGAGCACCACACGAACCGACCCAGGCCATGACGACGGACGAGGGCGCGCCCGGACGCGTCCAGCAGCACGTCACCGCGTCCGGCGATGCCCGGATCTACCTGGCCGCCCACGACCAGCACATCACGAACATCGCACGGGCGCCCTCACCTCTGCCGAAGGCCCTGGCCGCCCTACCCGCACCGCCGGACCACCTGGTCGGACGACGGACGAAGGTCGACGAGCTGCTCACCGCCCTCGGGCCGCAGGGAGCGCCCGGGTCGGCGACGGTGGCAGCGGTCGCGGGTCTGGCCGGGGTCGGCAAGACCGCCCTCGCCCTGCACACCGCCCAGCAAGCAGCCACCCGGGGGATGTTCCCCGGCGGGGTGCTGTTCGTCGCCCTGCGCGGGTACGACCCCACCGGCCCCGTCACCGCGCAGCGCGCCCTCGGGATCCTCCTGCGCCAGCTCGGGGTCCGGGACGAGGACCTGCCCGGTGAGGCGGAGGAGCTCGCCGCGCTCTACCGGTCCGAGCTCGCCCGGCGGGCGGAGCAGGCCGGAGCGGTCCTGATCGTCGCCGACGACGCCTCCGGCACCAGCCAACTCACCGACCTCGTCCCCGCGCAGCGCGCACACCGGCTGCTCGTCACCTCCCGCGACACCCTCACCTCTCCCACGTTCCGCGCACGCCTCCTGCGGCTGGACGAGCTCGACGCCACCGCCGCCGCCGAACTCGTCTGCTCCGCCGTCACCCTGGCCCGGCCCGACGACCGGCGCATCGCGGCCGAACCACAGGCGCTGGCCGATGTGGTGGCGCACTGCGGGCGCCTGCCGCTGGCCCTGCAGATCGCCGCGGCGCTGCTGACCTCCGACCCCGGCCTGCCCGTCGCCGCCCTCGCCGAAGACCTCGCCGGCACCCTGGACGCCCTGCAGTTCCACGACACCGACGGGCAGTCACTCGCGGTGCGCGCCGCCTTCGATCTCTCGCACCGACGCCTGGCCCCCGAACCCGCGCGGGTGTTCCGCCTCCTCGGGCTGTGTGCCGGGCCCGACCTTGCTACCGAGAGCGCCGCCGCCCTCACCGACCGGCCCACGCGCGAGACCCGCGGCGCTCTCGCCGCCATCGCCGCCGCCGGCCTCCTCACCGAGCAGCCCGTGGGTTCGGGGCGTTGGCGCATGCACGATCTCATCCGCCTCTACACCGCCGAACTCGCCAGGCCCGCCACTGAGGAGAGCCGGCAGGCCCTCGACCGGCTCATTCGGCGCTACACCTCGCTCGCAGACGCCGCCGACGATCTCCTCAGTGCACTCCCCGCCCCCGAGTTCTTCGACGACCGCACCCAGGCCCTGGACTGGCTGGACGCCGAACACCCCACCTTGGTCGCCACCATCGGTCGGCATCCCCGCGACGCCGTCAACCTGGCCTTCTGCCTCCAGCAGTTCCTGCTGTTGCGCCGGCACTTCGACGACGCCCTCAGTACTTCTCGACACGCTCTCACCGCCACCCAGGAGCTCGGTGATCGCCACAGTGAAGGGGGCGCCCTGACCAATCTCGGCAACGCCCTGCACGAGGTGCGCCGTTTCGAGGAGGCCGTCGAAGCCCATATCCGGGCCGCGGGCATCTTCGCCGACCTCCGCGATCGCCAGAGCGAAGGGCAGGCCGTGAACAACCTCGGCAGCGCCCTGCGGGTGATGCGCCGTTTCGACGAGGCGATCGACGTCCTCACCCGGGCTACGGGCATCTTCGCCGAACGGGGCGACCGCCACCGTGAAGGGCAGGCGGTGAACAACCTCGGCAACGCCCTGCGAGAAGTGGGCCGTTTCGAGGAGGCCGTCGACGCCCTGACCCGGGCTACGGGCATCTTCGCCGAACGGGGCGACCGCCGCCGCGAAGGGCAGGCGGTGAACAACCTCGGCAACGCCCTGCATGATCTGGGCCGTTTCGAGGAGGCGATCGAGGCCCACACCCGGGCCGAGGGCATCTTCGCCGAGCAAGGCGACCGCCACAGCGAAGGGCAGGCCCTGAACAACCTCGGTAGCGTCCTGCATGATGTGGGCCGTTTCGAGGAGGCGATCGAGGCCCACACCCGGGCCGTCACGATCTACCGTGACCTCGGCGACCGTCACAGCGAGGGCGGAGCCCTGAACAACCTGGGCAACGCCCTGCGAGCAGTGGGCCGTTTCGAGGAGGCGATCGACGTCCTCACCCGGGCCGTCACCGTCTACCGTGACCTCGGCGACCAGCACAGCGAAGGGCTGGCTCAGCGCAATCTGGCCGATGCGACGGCGGAGGCGGGAGCGACGGGTGGTTGGTGGCGTCGTGTACGGGGTCGGAGGAGTAGGCGTACTGGATGAACCGCGAGCGGGCGTTGACGTCCAGGGGCCGGCCTGCATCCACTCACGGTGCCCCCGCACCAGGCGATCTCCCACCGGCGGCCTTCGTAGCACTCGCCCAGCTCGGGCGGGCGGACCACCGGTCGCGGGCCCTCGGGGACGCCGCCGATCTCCGCGAGGTCGTTAGACGGGAGGGCCGCGCTGCCGCGCGATCGGCAGACGGCGTCGGCGGCCGGGCGCCGCAGGACCGAGCGGGTTGCTCGGCCCGCGGCGCCGCCCCGGTCAGTGCATGGGGAAGGCGTTCTCGGTGCGCCGCGCCTGCATCGGCAACGGCTTCGCCCTGGAAAGCCTCACCGCGACACCGCGAGCGAGGTCGAACGCCGCCACCGGGTCACCTCGGCGAGCCCAGGGGTCGGCACCGCACCAGCGGCCGATCAGCCGGAACTGCTTCAGGGCCTCCGCGAACAGCCCGGCCCTGCCCAGGTAGTCGGCGAGCATGTGCCGCAGGGCGGGCAGGCGCGAGTCGTTCGCCGGGACGGCGGCCAGCGCGGCCGCGACCGCCTTGAGGCGCCGCCGGGCCACCCAGGTGGTGGGGAACGCGCGGGCGCCGCTACGGGTGGTGAGTTCGGAGAGCGCGTGCAGGTAGACACCGGCGAGCGGGCTGCCGGTCGGGGCCTGGTCCATGGCGCGGCGTGCGAAGGCCATCATCTTCCGGTTCGAGCCGTACCACTTCGCGCACCAGTACTGCATGCCCTGCCAGTGGCCCTCGTAGTGGTGCGGGGCGCGGGCGACCAGGCCCTCCCAGAGCGGCCGGAAGCGGTCCGGGGCGTAGCGGGCGCCGCGTGCCGCGGTGACCATGACCACCCACGGAGCCGGATTCTCCGGTGCCAGGAGCGCGGCCCGGTGCGCGGCCTCGATCGCGGCCGGGAGCAGCTGCTCGAACTTCGCCATGTTCTGCGGCGGCACCTCGTGTGCGTACCCCCGGCCCCGGATCGTCCAGGCCTGGTGGACCAGGTGCTTGGCCTCCAGTGCGGCGGCGTCGCAGTTGCCCGGCTCGGCGGCGCGCCACGCCGTCAGCCAGGCATCGTCCTGCGTCGCGATCTCGGCGAGCAGCTCCAGTCTGGACCAGCGTTCGTCCCAGTCCTCGCCGGCCGCTCCGACATGGTCGGCGGCGGGGCGCCAGTTGCCGTTCCAGGCAGCGTCGGCCACCGCCTGGAACCTCTCCCGCTGTTCGGAGGCCATCGGCGGGCCGGACCGGTGCGGGTCGAGCATCGCGGTCGACGCCAGACCGTACGCGGACGGGTCGAACCCGGTCCTGGCCCAGTCGGCGGCCCTGGACCTGCGGACGGTACCTATCAAGGAGGGGGTGAAGGCGATCAGTAGGAAGATCAGGAGGAGACTCACAGCGGAGGATCCTTCCAGCTCACGGACTGTGGGAGCAAGGGAGAATGCCGCGCGGAGCCACCGTGCACGCCGGCTGTCGGTGGGTCCTTCAATAGGATGTCCCGTTCGCCTGCCCGAAGATCCTTGCTGGCACCCCGACTTCCACTCGACCCACTCGATGGTCGGTGCTCGCATGGGACGGTGCCGGGGCCTGCCTCGCGGTCGAGGAGAGCGGACGCTGGCTCAGGACCGTCCCGGACGAATCCCGACAGCTGTGTTCACCCTCCGCCGGCGGCACCGCAGCCCCGGGCCGACAGGCTGAATTCGGTGACCTAATACAGCGCCTCGCCTTCACCGCGGCTGGACTGGACACGAACGGTATTATCGAACGGCTTGATGCCTGCCTCCTCACCGACGCCGAACCGGCCGCCGGTAAGGAACGTTGGGCGTCAGCTCCTGATGCCTTCGAGGACCTGCTGGAGCCGGTCGTCAGACCGGATTGAAGGCGGGTGCAAGCCCTCGGCCGGAAGGCTGTCGGGCCGAGCCGCGGTACCGTCAGGCGGGCGTCGATGGCGAGCGGGGCCCTCTTGAACGCCCGCGACTCAGCCGGTAAGGCTGGATCGGGAGGCACAGCGTCGCGCTTCCCGGTCCTTGTTGTCCCCGACCAACGCTCGCAATCGATCGTGACTCTCTCCGAAGGACGAAACACGTGAATCGGCTCCTGCACGGCCCCATCAAGGGGGCTACCGATCAGGCCGTCGGCGATGGCCGCCCCGTCACCACGGCTCCGGCGGACGGGCGTCATCGGAGCCTTCGCGCGTTACCCCGTCGACACCGGGCCGGCGCCCGTGCTCTCGCTGCCGACTGGACCTGGACCAGGACACCACGGATCTGAAACCGGTTTCGTGCGGACGGGATCAGCAACACAATGGAGGGGTCGGCGGTGCCCGGCTCCTCCAGGCGAACGGGGTTCCAGCCAGATGACCGAGACGTCGGCTCCGATGCAGTCGCTGACATTCGCAGCTTGGCGCGAAGTCGGAGATCGCACTGCCGGGCACGTCGCCCGCCGCTACGTCACCCTGGCGGAACTCCTCGTACGGCTGGGATCGTTCGGGCTAGACCTTACCTGGAAGGTGCGAACCGACCACCCGCGGCTGGATGCCGCGTGCGCCGTGCTGGAGAGTACATCGACGGGAACCGGAATCGGCACCCCGGAGCTGTTGGCCCTGGCCGCGCCCGACCTGCAGACGGTCGACGGCGACTTCAAGGGGTACTCGGCCGGCGAGCTCGTGGTGATCCTGAGAGAGTTTGACAGCACCAGTTGGGACGTCTGCACGGCCGACGAACGGCTGCTGCGCGAGATCAGGGAGAACTACCCCGATGCCGAGCCGACGCCTCCCGGCGAATGGGACCTGTAGGCCTGCGGCCGGACCGCCCGTCCGGTAGCGCGCTCAGCCGGACGCCTCCGGCCTTCCGGCGCCCATCAGTTGTCGGGTGAAGGCGTGCTGCGGACTGTTCAGTACCTCGGCCGCCGGTCCCTCCTCGACGATCCGGCCGTGGTCGAGCACCGCGACGGCGTCCGCGAACGAGCCGGCCACGGCGAGGTCGTGGGTGATCAGCAGCAGGGCGAGGTCGGCCCGCTCGCGCAGCGAGGCGAGCAGGTCGAGGACGGCGGAGCGGTTCGGGGCGTCCAGACCGGAGGTGATCTCGTCGCAGACGAGAACCCTCGGCCCGGCTGCCAGCGCCCGTGCCAGTGCCGCGCGTTGCAGCTCGCCGCCGGACAGGGCGCCGGGTGGGCGGGCGCAGAGGGCCGCGTCGAGGCCGAGGTCCGCCAGGAGCTGCCGCGCGGAGCGTGTCGCCTCCTCGCGGTGCAGTCCGCGCAGGCGCACGGCGGGGCGGGCCACCTGGTCGACGACCGGGCGGTGTTCGTCGAAGGCGGCGTACGCGTCCTGGAACACGTACTGGACGGCGGCGAGTTCGGCCCGGGAGCGGCGGCGCAGACTGGGCGCGAGTACCTGTCCGTCGAGCGTCACCTCGCCCCGGTACCGATCGTGCAGGCCGGCCAGGCAGCGGCCGAGCGTGGTCTTGCCGCTCCCGGAGCGGCCGACCAGCGCCAGGCACTCGCCGACGCCGACGGTGAGGCGGACGTCGTGCAGCGCCCGGACGCCGTCCGGATGGACCGCATCGAGCGGTCCGACCGCCAGCAGCGGGGCCGGGCGCGCGGCGGACCGTCGCACCAACTGGACCGGCAGCGCCGGAGGAAGGCGTTCCGCCGGGCCGGGCCGCACCGTCCGGCCGCCTTCGAGCAGCACCACCTCGTCGGCCAGTTCCCGCACCACGTCGAGGTCATGACTGAGCAGGAGCAGTCCGATGCCCTGGCGGACCACCGCGGCGAGTTCCTCGACCACTCGGCGTTTGGTGAGTGCGTCCTGTCCGGTGGTCGGCTCGTCCGCGACGATCACCCGAGCTCCGAACAGCAGGGCCTGCGCCAGCACCACCCGCTGCTGCTGGCCGCCGGACAGCTGGTGCGGATACCGGCGCAGCACCTCGTCCGGGTGCGGCAGTTGGGCGCGCCGCAGGGCCGCCCGCACCTCGGGCAGCGCGCCACCGCGCCGGCGGGCGATGTCGTGGAGCAGCGCGCCGACCCGGCGGGCGGGGTTCAGCGCGGAGGCCGGATGCTGGGGCACGTAGCCGACCGCTCCGGTCGGGACGTCGACGCGCCCGCCGACGACCGCCCCGTCGGGATACTCGCCGAGCAGGGCCAGGCCGGTGGTGGTCTTGCCGCTGCCGGACGCTCCCAACAGGGCCGTCACCCGGCCGCTGTGGACGCGCAGGCTCACCCCGTCCACCAGGGTCCGGCCGTCCACCGTGACGCGCAGGGCGTCCACCGTCACCAACGGGTCGTTCATCGCGCGATTCCCTTCGCGCCGCGCTGCAGGGCGGCGTCGAGCAGCAGGTTGGTGCCCATGGCCAGTGCGGCGATCAGGGCGGCCGGGACCACCACGGCGAGGGGCTGAAGGCCGAGGCCGGGCCGGTTGCGGTCGACCATCACCGCCCAGTCGGCGGCGTCCGGCTGCACGCCGACGCCGAGGAAGGCGGCGGTACTGACCAGGTAGAGCGCGCCGACCAGCCGGGTGCCCAGGTCGGCGGCGAGCGTGCGACGCATGGCACGGACGGTGTAGCCGAGGCCGATGCGGGCCCACGACTCGCCGTACATCCGCATCGCCTCGACCGCCGGCCGGGCGGCGATCTCCACCGCCGCGGCGTGCACCACCCGGGCGGCGTCCGGTGCGGCGGCCAGCGCCACCAGGAGGCTCAGACCCACGAGCCCGGGGGAGAGCACCGAAGCGGTGATCAGTACGAGGACGAGGGAGGGTACGGCGATCACGACGTCCAGCGGGCGCATCAGCACCTCCTCCAGCCAGCCGCGCCGGGTGAGCGCGGCGGCCAGGCCGAGCGGGACGGCGGCGGCGTAGCCGAGTCCGGTGGCGGCGAGGGCGACCAGGACGACCGAGCGGCCGCCCAGCAGCACCTGTCGCCAGGCGTCGCGGCCGGTGAAGTCGGTGCCCAGCCAGTGGCCCTGCCCGGGCAGGAACGACACCCCGCGCGGCCCCGCCGGCCCGGCGAACACCGGCCCGAGCAGGGCGAGCAGGAGCGGTACGGCGATCAGGGCTGCGCCGAGGGCGAAGCGTCGCTTCACGCGGCGACCTCCGAGCGGGGGGCTGATCGGCGGGCGGCCAGGTCGGCGGCGAGGTTGAGGGCGACGGTGAGCAGGCCGAAGACGACGGCCAGGCCCTGGACCACCGGCACGTCGCGGGCCGCGACGGCGTCGAGCAACACCGTCCCCAGGCCGGGGATCACGAACAGCGTCTCCACCACGATCACGCCGCACAGCAGCCAGTCGCAGGTGCGGGCCAACTGCTGGGCGGCGGGGGCGACGGCGTTCGGCAGCGCGTGCGTCCAGCGGATCCGCAGCTCGGACAGGCCGTAGCGGCGGGCCTGCGCCACGTACGGGGCGGCCATCGCCTCGATCATGCCCGCCCGGACCAGTCGGCTGATCGAGCAGACCGGACGGGCGAGCAGTACGAGCACCGGCAGTACGAGCACGGCCGGCTGCTGCCAGACCCCGCCGATCGCGGTCGGCGGCAGCCAGCCGAGCCGCAGCGCGAACACGCTGGTGAGCAGCACGCCGAGGGCGAACTCCGGTACGGCGTAAACCGCCAGCGTGGTCGAGCTGACCACCCGGTCGAGCAGCCCGCCCTCCTTGCGGGCGGCGAGGACGCCGAGTGACACCGACAGCGGTACGAGCAGCGCGAGGGTGAGCGCGGCCAGCAGCAGCGTCGGCGCGAGTCCGTCGGCGAGGAAGGAGGCGACGGGGCGGCCACTGACCACGGAAGTGCCGAGGTCGCCCGTCAGCAGCCGGCCGGACCACTGCAGGAACCGCTGCCAGGCGGGCTGGTCGAGGTCCATGGCCGCGCGGATGACCGCGATCCGCCGCGGGTCGGGGTCGTCCCCGGCGAGGGCGTCCGCCGCGTCGCCGGGCAGTGCCTCGGTGAGGGCGAAGACCAGCGCGGGCACGGCCGCCAACTGCCCTGCTCCGAGCAGCAGTCGGCGGCCGAGCCAGGTGCGCAGCGGTGTCACGCGAGCCACAGTTTGTCGAAGCGGGCCCAGTCGAGGGTGTTCGCCGGGGCCTCCTCGGCGACGCCCCGCACCTTGGGCGCGGTGGCCACGATCCAGTCGGCGAAGCCCCAGATCAGGAAGCCGCCCTCGTCGTGGAGACGGCGCTGCATCCGCTCGTACAGGGCGGTGCGGGCGGCCGGGTCGCGGGTGGACTGCGCCTGGGCGTAGAGGTCGTCGAAGTCGGCCTGCTTCCAGTGGGTCGCGTTGGTGGTGGACTTGGTGAGCAGCCGCTGCGAGATGTGCGATTCGATCGGCATCGCGCCGGAGCGGTAGGAGGCGAAGGTTCCGCCGTCCAGGATGTCCTTCCAGTAGGTGTCCTTGTTGCCGACCCTGACCTCGACGCTCACGCCGGCCTTGGCGGCCTGCTCCTTGAAGATGCCCGCGGCCTCGACGAAGCCGGCGGCGACCGGGGAGGTGTCCAGGGTGACGGTGAGGTTCTCGGCGCCGGCCCCGCGCAGCAGTGCCCTGGCCCGCTCCAGGTCCTGGGCGCGCTGCGGCAGGCTCGCCGGGTAGTACTGGCAGCCCTTGCCGAACAGGTCGTTGCCGATCTCACCGGCGCCGGACAGGGCGCCGTCGACCAGCTCCTTGCGGTCGGCGATCAGGAAGAACGCCTGGCGTACCCGCTCGTCGTCGAAGGGCGCCCGGTCGGTCTTCATCACGAAGCCCTGCATGGCGCTGTTGCGCAGCCGGACGATGTCGATCTGCCCCCCGCCCTCGTGGGCGCGGGCGGTGGCGGGGTTCAACTCGTGGGCGTAGTCGGCCTGTCCGCCGAGCAGCGCGCTCACCCGGGCTGACTCCTCGTCGGCGACCAGGAACTCCAGTTCGTCCAGGTGGGGTGCGCCCTCCCAGTAGTCGGTGTTGCGCTTGACGAGCAGTGAGGTGCCGGGCTTGAAGGCGACGAATCCGAACGGCCCGGAGCCCACCGGCTCGGTGAACACGTCGGCGTCCTTCGGCACGATGTAGGCGCCGAACGCGGCCATGACGTTGGGGAATTCGGCGTACGGCCGCTTGAGCCGGAACTCGACGGTGCCGGCGTCCAGGGCGCGGCTGGCGGTGAGGTCGACGGGCTCCAGTGAGGCCTTGGCGCGGAAGGCCCGCTTGGGGTCGGCCATCCGGCGGTAGCTGTAGAGGACGTCGTCGGCGGTGACGGGGCGGCCGTCGTGGAAGGCGGCCTTCCGCAGCCTGACCGTCCAGGTGTCCAGTGCCGGGTTGGGCTCCCAGTTCTCGGCGAGGCGGGGTACGGCGGCGAGGTCGGGGCCGAAGTCGGCGAGCTTGTCGAACATCGCCTTCGCGCGGGCGGCGTCGACGAAGAGGTTGGCGAGGTGCGGGTCGAGGGTCTCGTTGGCGCCGCCGCCCGCGAAGGCGGCGCGCAGCCGTCCGCCCTGCTGGGGAGCCGTGTCGGCGGAGGAGCCGGAGGAGGTGCCGGTGGTCGCGCAGCCGGCGGCGGTGACGGCGAGGGCGGCGGCGCCGGTGCTGAGGAGGAAGGATCGGCGGTGGAGCCGGTTCACGTGGTGCTCGTTTCGGTGAGTCGGGCGATCAGGTGGAGGCGGTCGGAGTCGACGGTGTCGGCGGGTGGGGCGCCGTGGGTCCAGGCGGGTTCGGTCCGCGGGCCCGGCCGGTCGTAGAGGGCGAGGGTCTCGAAGCCCTGGGCGGCGAGGTGGTGGCGCAGCTCCTGGGGGAACAGCAGCCGCCAGGCGGAGTGCTGCTCGACGGGTGGTGAGCCGTCGTCGGCGGTCCAGGTCCGGGTGCGGCGCAGGAGTTGGGCGCCGTGGTCGATCCGCAGGACGGTGCGGGAGGTGCGGGTGATCCCGTCGTGGGTGACGGTGTCGGTGCGCGGTGCCTCCAGGGGGCCGGTGCGGCCGAGGAAGAAGGCGGCGTTGCGCATCTCGGCGATCAGCAGTCCGCCGGGGGTGAGGTGGTCGCGGCAGCGGGAGAGGAGGGCTTCGAGGTCGGCGTTGGTGTGGCAGTAGAGCAGGGCGCTGTCCAGGCAGAGCGCGGCGTCGAAGCGGTGGCCGAGGTCGAACTCCCGCATGTCGGCGCGTATGTACTGCGGGCCGGGGTGGTGGGTGCGGGCGTGGGCGAGCATCGTCTCGGAGGCGTCGATGCCGGTCACCCGGCGCCCGGCCCGGTGGTGCAGCCAGGCGGCGTCACGGCCGGTGCCGCAGCCGATGTCCAGCACCCGGGGCCCGGCGCCGTACGCGTCGAGGACGGACTCGGCCCAGCGGGCGGCGAGGTGGTCGGGGTCGGGGAAGCGCAGCTCGTACAGTTCGGGGGTGTCGGTGAGCAGGTTGCCACTGGTCATCGGGAGGCGCTCGGTTCCTTCGGTTCCTTCGGCTCGCTCGGCTCGCTCGGCCCGGCGGTGGGCGGTCGGGGCTGCGGTAGGCGGCCGGCGCGGTCCAGGCGGGCGACGGCGACCGCGCCCGCCACGCCGAGGGCGGCGCACAGCAGCCACGGCGCCCAGCGGGGGCCGTCCATGGCCCAGCCCACCGCGGCGTTGCCCAGCGCCGCCGCCACTCCGGAGAGCAGGTAGAACAGGCCGTAGTAGGTACCGGTCAGCCCGGGGCGGCCGAATTCGGGGACGAGCTCCATCACGAACGGCTGGGCCGTCATCAGGCCAACGTGCAGGACCAGGGCGGCGATCAGCAGGCCGGTCAGCCCGCCGACGGCCGGCGGCACCAGGAAGGCCAGGCCCGTCACCAGCAGCCCGCACGCGATCCAGCGGCCCCGGCGTCCGGACGCCTGGAGGCGGCGGGTGATGCGCAGTTGGAGGGCGAGATGGGCGAGCGCGCCGGTCAGGAAGAGCAGGCTCACCGCCCCCGCCCAGCCGGTGGCGCGCTGGGCGCCGTCGGGCAGCAGCAGGTAGAGCTGGCTCTCCAGGACGTACATGCCGACCAGGGCGAGGGCGAAGGCGCGGAACCGCCGGTCGCCGGCCACCTCCCGCCAGTCGCCGAGGACGGCGGTCCGGACCGGGGGGACGGGTCGGGCGGGCAGTGTCAGCGCCTGTGCGACCGTCAGCACCGCGAAGATGCCGGCGGCGGTCAGTGCGGCGGCGCGGAAGTCGACCAGCAGCAGCGCGGTGCCCAGCAGCGGGCCGATCAGCGCACCGGCGGTCGCGAAGACGTTGAACAGGGCGAAGGCCTCGGCCCGCCGGTCGGCCGCCTCCTGGGCGATGTACGTCCTGACGGCCGGGTTGAACAGGGCCCCGGCCAGGCCGCTGAGGACCGAGGCTGCGATCAGCACGGCGAGGTGGTCGCCGAACGCGAACAGGGCGAAGCCGCAGGTGCGCAGCGCGCAGCCGGCGATGATGACGCCGCGGGCACCGAGCCGGTCGGCGGCGGAGCCCCCGATGACGAACAGGCCCTGCTGGCTGAGGTTGCGGATGCCCAGCACCACGCCGACCGCCACGGCGGACAGGCCGAGGTCCTGCCCGAGGTGCGCGGCGAGGTAGGGGACGAGCAGGTAGAAACCGGTGTTGACGCCGAGCTGGTTGACCAGCAGCAGGCGTACGGCCGGGGGGAAGGTCCGGATCGAGTGGAGGGCCTTCACGTGGCCGCCTCCGGAGCGGGTGCGCGCCGGACGCCGAGCCCGGGCCGGTCGCCGGTGCGGACGGTTCCGTCCGTGCCGCCGATGCCCTGCCACGGGTCGTGGGCGAGCAGCAGGTGCCCGTCCAGGTCGACCCAGCGGGCCCGGTCCACCAGGTGCACGGCGGGCGCGATGCCCAGTGAGCTGGCGGTCAGGCAGCCGAGCATGATGTCGGTGCCGCTGCCCCGCAGCGCCTCGCAGATCCGCAGTGCGGTGGACGGACCGCCGCACTTGGCGAGCTTGATGTTGACGCCGTGGACCCGGCCGGCCAGCCGGAGGGCGTCGTCGAGGCCGACGGCGTCCTCGTCGGCGATCACCGGCAGGGCCGAGGTCTGGGCGAGGTCGGCCAGCGCGTCCGGTCGGCCGGGGGCGATGGGTTGCTCGACGGCTTCGACGCCGAGGTCGGCGAACAGGGGTATGAGTGTCCTCGCCTGCTCGGGTGTCCAGGCGCCGTTCGGGTCGAGCAGGATCCGGGCTCCGGGCGCGCCGAGCCGGACGGCCTCCACCCGGGCCAGGTCCTCGGCCGGATCGGGGGACCCGGCCTTGACCTTGAGCACGGTGAACCCGGCGGCGGCGAGGCCGGCGGCCTGCGCGGCGGCCCGGACCGGGTCGGTGATGCCGATGGTGCGGGCGGTGGCGGCGCCCGGCGCGGCGGGCGCGCCGAGCAGCCGGTGCACCGGCTCGCCCGCGAGCCGGCCCGCCAGGTCGAGCAGCGCCGCCTCCAGCGCGGCCCGCACCCCCGCCGACAGCACGGCGAACGCCCCGTCCGCGAGATGTTCGAGCGCGTCCTGAGGGTGGCGCAGCCCTTCCAGTCGCGGCCTGAACTCCGACAGTTGACGATGAATCAGCTCGGTGGGCAGGCCGAGGTAGTCGCTGCTCACGGCCTCGCCGTGGCCGCTCGCCCCCTCGTGTGTGAGGGTGACGACGACGGCGTCGCGGGCGGCCATCACGGAGCGGGCTATGCGCAGGGGTTCGGTCAGGCGCAGGCGTTCGGTGCGGGTCTGCAGTTTCACGGCGCTACCTCCAGTGGGTCGAGGACGGTGCGGCAGCGGGCCCAGCCGGCGACCTCGGCGGCGCCGGGGTGCGGGATCTCCACCGGCTGCGTGGCGGCGTTCTCCGGGGTGAGGCCGTGGGCGCGGCAGTACGCGTCGTCGTAGATGGTGCCCAGGTAGCGGTGCGGGCCGTCGGGGAAGACGGTCGCGACGGCGGCCCCGGCCTCGGTGCGCGCGGCCCAGGCGGCGACCAGGGCGACCGCGCCGGTGCTCCAGCCGCCGCTGACGAAGCAGCCCCGGGCGAGGCGGCGGCAGGCGTCGACGGCCTCGGTCGGACCGACCCAGTGCACCTCGTCGAAGGCCCGGTAGGCGACGTTGCGCGGGTGGATGCTGCTGCCGAGCCCGCGCATCAGGCGCGGCCGGGCGGGCTGCCCGAAGATCGCCGAGCCCACCGAGTCCACGCCGATCACCCGCAGCCCCGGCCAGCGCCGGCGCAGCGGCTCGACCAGGCCGGCGCTGTGACCGCCGGTGCCGACGCTGCACACCAGGACGTCCAGTTCGTCGATCTCGCCGATGAGCTCGCGGGCCATCGCGTGGTAGCCGGCCGCGTTGTCGGGGTTGTTGTACTGGTCGGGCCAGTACGCGTGGGGCATCCGGGCGAGCACCTCGTGGAGCCTGGCCAGCCGGGCACCCTGCCAACCGCCCTTGACGGCCGGCCGCTCGACGATGTCGAGCTCGGCGCCGTAGGAGTGCAGCAGTTGCCGCATCGACGGTTCGAGTTCGGCGTCGCCGATCAGGATCACCGGATGGCCGAGCGCCTGCCCGGCGAAGGCCAGGCCGACGCCGAGGGTGCCGGACGTGGACTCCACGACCGTTCCGCCGGGGCGCAGTTCACCGCGGGCGCGGGCGCCGCTCAGCATCTCCACCGCCGAGCGGGCCTTCATCCCGCCGGCGCCCAGGCACTCCAGCTTCGCCCAGAAGCCGGGCTGCGGGTGGGGGAGCGGGGTGCGGATCCGGGCCAGCGGGGTGCGGCCGAGCAGCGGCAGCAGGTCGGGGTTGGCGGGGTGCGCCAGTACGGGGGCGGTCATCGCGCACCGCCGTAGCGGTGGACGGTGCCGGGGCCGCCGTCGAGCCAGAAGAACGGGTACGGCTCCGCGCACACGGCGCTCACCCCGTGGCCGAGGAACTGCGGCAGCACGGCGCTGCCGGTCTGTGCGAATGTCACCAGTGGCTTTCGGTTGTCGCGGGCGTGGTCGAGCAGCGCGTCGAAGGTGCCGTTGCCCAGCGTCATGCCGGAGACCAGCAGGGTGTCGCAGTCAGGGAGTTGGGCCATCGCGTCGGTGTGGACGGGCTCGTCCCACTCGGTCCGTCCGCCCTTGAGGTCGCAGGCGAGGTAGTCGACACCGTGGTTGCGCAGCTGCTCCAGCAGGGAGTTGACCACGCCGACCACCAGCACCCGGCGTACGTGCTCCAGCGGCAGGAGTTCCACCACGGCCTTCGCCCGGGCGCGGGACTTGACGAGGGAACTGCCGGCGGGCAGCGGGTACGGTCGGGCGCCGTTGGCCGGGGTGTGCGGGCGGATGTGCATCAGGAGGGCGTCGAGGGCGGCCACCCGGACCACCTGGCTCGGATGGGCGAGCAACTCGGCGACGGTGGCACCGACGCACTCGTCCAGGGTGGTGGCGGGTATGGTGCCGGGTTCGACGGCGCAGGAGCCGACCGCGGCGCCGAGACGCAGACTGAGCACCTCGTTGCGGTAGCCGCCGGCGCGGCCCTCGTGCCGGACGCTCTGGGTGGTGGTGAAGGCGACGGTGATGTGCTGGCGGGCCGGGTCGATCCCGAACGCACCGCCCGCCGCTCGCGCGATGAGGTCGTCGAGGTGGGTCACGCCGTGGCCGCCGGATCGTGCTCGTAGCGCAGCGCCAGCCGGGCGAGCAGGTGCTCGGCGGTGCGGCTCGCACCACCGGCGGCGGCGTCGACGGTCATGACGTGGCCCGCGTACTCGTTGTTGCTGGCGGCCCTCCGGACCGTGCGGCCCGGTGGGGCGAGGGTCAGCTCGACCACCGCGGGGTGGGCACGTACGGTGTCGGCACCCTCGACGGCGGCGAGCACGCCGTCCCGGTCGGGCAGCAGGAAGGCGATCGCGGCGCTGCCGGCCGCGGTGGCCTGCCCGGTGAGGTCCGGGCGGCGGCCGAGCGCCACGTCCACGCAAGCAGCGGCGAGGTCGACGCCGGTGACCCGGCGGACCAGTTCGGTGATCCGGTTGCCGGCCGGGCGCGGGTTGACCTCGATGATGCGCGGGCCGTCGGGCGTCAGCTTGAGCTCGGTGTGCGCGACCACCTGGTCCAGGCCGAGGGCCCGGAGCGCGGCGACCGCGGTGTCGGCGGCGGCCCGGGCCAGGGCCGGTTCGAGGTCGGCGGGGAAGAGGTGGCCGGCCTCGACGAACGCGGGGGCGCCGCCGATCGTCTTGCCGGTCACGCCGACCACGTGCACCTCGCCGCCGAAGGACACCGTCTCCACACTGACCTCCGGCCCGGTGAGGAGTTCCTCCAACAGGACGGCCGGATCGCGCAGTTGGCCCCGCGCGTTCACCGGGAAGGCGGCGAGCGCCCGGAGCGCCTGCGCGAGCTGCCGCTCGTCGCCGACCTGGCGCACGTACATGCCGGCGCAGAGGTCCACCGGCTTCACCACCAGCGGATAGCCGATCTCCCGGGCGGCCGCGGACGCCTCGGCGAGGTCGCGGCAGAGCGCGAACCGCGGACCGGGCACCCCGGCCTCGGCCAGCCTGCGGCGGGTCAGGTCCTTGCGGCACGCGGCCAGGACCGCGTCGGCGCGCGGACCGGGAAGCGCGAGCCGCTCGGCGACGGCCGCGACGGTGGGCAGGTAGTAGTCGCAGGACGAGACCACGCCGTCGAAGGAGAGCGCGCGCTGCAGACGTTCGACGTACGGCAGCAGGCCCTGCGGATCGTTGGTGTCGGCGGTGAGGACGTTCCGGGCGGTCAGCAGCGGGTGCGGCTCGCTGTCTCCGGGCGCAGAGCGCAGGTAGTGGTCCAGGTCGCGGGTGAGGAAGGTGAAGTGGTGCCCGCCCTCGGCGATGGCTCTCGGCAGCAGCCGACTCATGGAGCCGACCCAGCTCTCGACAACGAGCAGATGTGCCACGTGATCCCCTCTCGTGATGGACGGACCGGCGTGGGCCGGTTCCGGAGAGAGACGTTATCGGTATCCGTTGTCATTTTCAATAACTGGTCAGTCGACCGCCCCGCTGGCCGGGTCGCAGGTGGCCAACTGCGTTGCACTGAAGTGACGTTCCGGCAGATCGAGCCGGCTGTCGGCATGCGTCGAGGCAGGAGCTCGTTCCCGTCCGCGTCGATCGCCGTGCCGTGGTGCTCGCTCTCGCCCGCCGCGGCGGCGCTGCCGCGGCGCCCGTCCGCGGCGGGTTTCGGGGTCACCCGCGATGGTGGCCCCGTCATGCCGCCAGCGGATGCAGCCCACCCGCAGCCGGGCGATCTCGTCACTTCGCTGACCGGAAACAGCCAGGTCAACGTGACTGCCCGGACCAGTTAGAGCGGGTAGAGGTTCGGTCTACGTTGCCTTCGACCGTGCCGGACATTGGCCAACACCTGGGGTCCGAAACCGGGCGGCGGCCCTGCCGTGGCTCCACCGCCCGGCGCCGCCCTGGCCGTTCACGCTCGGGCTGCCGGCCTGGCCGCCGGGCGCTCACCCAGGCGGCGGAAGGGGTCTCGCTCCCGCGGGCCCGCGGGGGGCAGGTAGACGAAGAGGTGCCGGCCGGTTCCGGGAAGGCCGAGGACGGTGTAGTCGAGGATCTCCGTGTCCAGGTCCGGGTGGTGCAGTGCGAGGCGGCCCTGGCGCGGCGGGGCGGCCCGGTGGCGGGCCCAGAGAGCGGCGAACTGCGGGCTGCGGGCGCAGAGCAGGGCGACCAGTGCGGCGAGCTCGCGGTCGTCCGGGCGGTCCGCGTGCTGGGCGCGCAGTCCGGCGACCAGGTCGGCGCCGATGGACCCGGTGGGTGCGTGGTTCGCGGACAGCGCGGCGCCGTACGGGCAGCAGAACACCTGCCAGAGCAGGTTGCGCTCCAGCGCGGGCCGGGATGCCGGGCCGGCCATCAGGGCGGCGGCGTACGGGTTCCAGGCGAGCAGGTCGAAGCGGGGGCCGGTGACGAAGGCGGGCGAGCGGTCGAGCGAGGCGAGCAACGCGGTGGCGGTCGCGTCGACGGTTGGCGGTCCGTCGGTGGCGGCGGCCGTGGGCGCGGTCCGCTGGCGGGCCAGGCGGTGCAGGTAGCCGCGCTCGGGTTCGGTGAGCAGCAGGGCGGCGGCGATCCCGTCGAGCACCGCGCCGGTCGGCAGCCGTTGGCGGCCTTGTTCCAGCCGGGCGTAGTAGTCGGCCGAGATGCCCGCACGCACGGCGACCTCCTCGCGGCGCAGCCCCGGTGTGCGGCGGCGCGGTCCGGTCGCAAGCCCGGCGTCCGCGGGGAGCAGGCCCAGGCGGCGGGCGCGCAGGAACGCGCTGAACGGGGTCTCGGACATGTCTGACACGCTGTCACAGTGCGGCTGCCGTATCCAGGACCTGGCAGACCCCGTTTGCGGGACCGGGCTCCCACGGGCTGGGAACGCCGGGCCCGGCCTCCCGGGCCTGGGACGATCCGGCCGCTGGTACGGCTGCTTCCGCCGGGGGAGGCTCGTCGTATGGGACTTCTCGACCGGAAGGTCACGATCATCACCGGCGCGGGCCGGGGCATCGGCGCGGCTGCGGCGGAACTGTTCGCGGCGGAGGGCGCGTTGCTCGTGCTCGCCGCCAGGACCGGGCCCGAGGTCGAGGCGCTGGCCGCCGGACTGCGGGCACGCGGCGCCCGGGCGGTGGCCGTTGCCGCGGACATCGCCACGGCGGAGGGCGCCGAGCGGACGGTGCGGACCGCGCTGGACACCTACGGCCGGCTTGACGCCGCCTTCGACAACGCCGGGTCGGGGCCGATGCCCGCCCCGCTCGCGGACCGGACCGAGGAGGACTGGGACGCCGTCCACGCGGTCAACCTGCGCGGCACCTGGCTCTGCATGCGGGCCCAGCTGCGGGCGATGCTCGCGGGCGGCCGAGGTGGGGCGATCGTGCTGTGCAGCGGAGTCGGCGGGCTGGTCGGCGGCTTCGGAGACGGCACCCAGCAGGCGGCGAAGCACGGTCTCACCGGACTGGTGAAGGCCGCCACCACCGACTACGCCCGGCACGGCATCCGCACCAACGCGATCGCGCCCGGGGTGGTCAGGACACCGTCCGCCGAGCCACTGTTCACCGCGGGTCCGGCCTTCGGTGAGGCCGTCGCCCGGTTCACCCCGCTCGGCCGCCCGGCGAGCGCCACCGAGGTCGCCCAGGCCGCGGCCTGGCTGCTCAGCGACCGGGCCTCGTACATCACCGGGGTGACGCTCCCGGTGGACGGTGGAATCTTGGCGACCCGCTCCTTCACCTGAGCATTGAGGACTGGGGACGACAGTGATGGACAGTCAGAGTCTGTCACTGGAGGCGAGCGTGGACCACTGTCGGGGTGGGGATCCGGGGATGCCGTTTCCGCTCGACGAAGACGGCGAGGCGACCAGGCCCAGGCGAACCGGTCCGTGCGGGCGGCCGTCGGCTTCGCCTCGACAGCGGCCTTCGCGGCGCCACCAACCCGAGGTCGGCCTCGATGCCGACCACCGACAGCAGGTCCCGCTGGTTCAGGAATCCCGAAGTCACGTCACGGGCTGCAGGAGCACTCGCAGGAGGAAGAAGCCCCTGGCCACGGCCGCCGGAGTCCTGCCGACGATCCATGAGCCGTGAGACACAGCCCGACGAGCTCGCGGGCGACCGCGACACGTGCCCACGGAGAGGGTGTCCGACGGGCCAGTTCGACCACCGTCTGGGGACGGCCGACCCGACGGGCGCGGCGGCTACTCGGGGATCGTCATGGTGTCGCGGATGCGGCGGGTGCGCTCTGCGGCGTCAGCCTGATCGAGGGGGGCGAGTTGACCGTCGATCCAGGTGGTGAAGGTGACTGAGCCAGCCGTGTAGTGGTTCACCCAGAGGCATGTGGTCATGACGATCATCGCCTCGGTTGAGGCTCCGCACTTGAGGCTGCTGTGCGGGTCGTGGGGGTCCTGGGCGTCGGCGTCGGTCAGCGGCCTGGTCCAGGTGCTCCGCGGGGACTGCATCGCGGCTGTCGCGGACGCCGCCACCGCATCGGGGTCGGTGATGGTGCCCCAGGCCCCGCCGATGGTCAGGGTCCCGGCGGAGTCGTCGGTGTACTTGGCCACCAGGCTGCCGTCGAAGCTCTTGTAGCACAACATCTGGCTGGTGGGACGACTCGCTGAGACCCGCGCGCGCCCTCACGAAGGTCCTCGTCGCCGTCGAGCAGGTCGGCGTGCAGGAGGGCGGAACCATTCGCGCGGTGCGAGGAGCTGGCGCACCCGACCGGGCGGGACCGTCCTTTGACCACAGCGAGGAGCGCCCGCCTTGAGCCCGTTGCCAGAGCATCTTCACCAGGCGGCGAAGGGGCGAACCGCGGATGCCGACAAGCGGGCCCGGACCGCGCTCGCCCACATTGTCGGGGCCGGCCAGCCCGTCAGTTTCACTGCCGTTGCCCGGGTGGCAGGCGTGAGCACCGACTTTCTCTACAGGCACCCCGAGATCCGCATCTTGGTCGAACGCCACCGTGCGAAAGCTGACCGGGTTCCCGGAGTGCGTCAGGCGGACGCCGAAGCGCCGTCGTCGACCTCGGCGGCCGTACGAGCCCTGAGCGCATGCCTTTCACAGCAGCAGCGGGCCCACCGTGAGGAGATCGCGCGGCTACGGAAGGCCCTGGAGGTGGCCCACGGCGAGAACCTGGAACTTCGACGCCGTCTGGCCCGGTACGAACCGGAGTGATTCCCGGCGGCTTCCGACGTGACGCCCAGGGTCTCTCAACGAGTGTGCTCCAGAAGCGCCTTGATGGCATCCTGGTCTGCTGGAAGGCCGATGTCCTGAAACCAGGACGCGATGAGGTGGGTATATCGCCAGCACACATCGCGGTCCGCGAGCGCTCTGAGGAAGCGGTGCTGGGCGGGTGTGAGCTCGGCCCCCGGACTGTAGCCGGACGGGAAGGCCGCAGCCAGCAGGGGGCCCCAGTCGTCGCCGATGGTGAGGTTGCTGCAGAAGGGCACGCAGGCTACGGCGACCGCGAGCAGTTCCTCGAAGTCGTCGGTGCGTTCGATGGCCGCAGACAGCAGGGCGTGCCGTAGACGGCCTTCGATCTGCGGCAACGGGTCCACGATCCAGGGGTCGGCGGCGGTGGGCTCCGGGAGCCAGGAGTCGACGGTGGCCGGTTCGAGCAGGGCATTGAGGATCACCTGCGTTGCCTGGGTGTTGCCGATACAGCCGGGTGCCAGCGCCGCGTAGGCCCGGACGGCGGGGTCGGGATCGGTGAGCAGTTCGCTGGTGTCCTCGCCCCAGGCCCCGATCGTCAGAACCGTGGCTGCGCGTTCACGCCGGTCGGTGCTCTCGGCGAGTAGACGTCGGAGAAACTGGGTGGTGGTGACGATCCGCCCGGCCAGGTCTGGAGCCTGCAAGAGTGCGGTGGCAGCGCCGAGGGCAGCCTCCCGGACGGCTGGGTCCGGGGCGAGCAGGTGCGCGGTGACGGCGTTGCAGATCGGTCCGCGAACGGCTCTGACGGCGTCGGTGGCTCCCGGGTCGTTGCCGTCTTCCGCGCCGGTCCTCTCGCCGTAGGCGGCCGAGTCCGCTACCCGGCCCAGCCATTCGAGCAGGGCGGCGCGCAGCGGCCGGGAGCGGTCGTCCCAAGGAAAGTAGCTCTCGTGCCGGGCCAGCGTGCGGGGGTCGTCCAGGATCGTGGCGATGAACAGTGCGGCCGGCGCCGTGGCGCTGTACAAGGAATCCTGGTGCAGGACCGACATGTCGAGCAGCCCCAATGCCTCGGCCTGGACCTCCGGCTCCTCGGCCAGGAGTTGGATCAGGCGCAGCGGCGTGTCCTGCGCCGGTCCGTAAGCGTGCTCCAGTGAAGACCAGTCGGTGTCCTCGATCAGAGAACGCGGATCAGGCAGGCAATCGCCGGCGGTTTGACCGTCGATCGGGTTCTCGTCCTGGAGCGTCACAGGAGAAGCATCACCCACCCCACTGACAGTCCCCGTAGTCGGGACGCCAGAGAGCTGTCGGCGGCATGCCGTTGACCCAGTCACCAGCATCTTCATCCACGGTGATCCGTCGCAGGTGCGGATAAGATGTGGTCGACGTCCAGGCCGGCCGCCGCGTCCACCTCGACGCCGTCGTAGTACGACTCCCGGACGCCGCCGGTGAGCTTGCACCCGGCCTCGGCCTGCGGTGCCGCGACAGCCTCCGACAGGATGACCTCGCGCCTGGTGTCGCAACCGTCAGTGAGGTTCAGACCGCGGTTCCAGTGCCGGTACAACTCCGCTTCTAGCCCTCACAGTCATGGTCCCGCGCAGCGGGCCGGCGGCCACGTTGGTCGGGGGGCGGACCGATGCGGCAGGGGTGAGGCGGTGGAGATGTGCCGATCATGTGACTGATACGTTCGTCCTTCCGATCGCGGATCACTCGAAGGATCGCACGTGACCACCCAAGCCCCGCCGCCGGAGTCCACCGACCCCTGGCACGCCCCGGTAGCGGATTCCGCCCCGGCACCGGGCGCGCCGTACCCGGCGCCTGCCCCCGCCCACTGGCCGTCGTACCCGGTGCCCGGCCCTGTGCCGCGGAACGGGCTGGGCGTTGCGGCGATGGTGCTCGGCATCGTCGGCATGGTGCTGGCGCTCACGCTGGTCCTGTTCTGGTTCGCCTGGCTGCTCGCCCTGGTGGCGGTGGTGCTGGGGGTGATCGGGCTGCGGCTGTGCCGCCGCGGTGCGGCGACCAACCGGGGCGCGGCGATGGCCGGGGTGATCCTCGGGGTGCTCGCGCTGCTGGTCTCCAGCGGAGTGGGTACCTTCATGGGGGTGGCGGTCTACCGGTCCGTCCAGGCGGATCGGGCGAAGCAGCAGAGCCGGGCGGCCGACGAGAAGGCCCGTCAGTTGACCTTCGGTCAGAGCTACACCACCGCCGACGGCCTGAAGATCACCGTGGCCAAGCCGGAGACCGGCGCCCCGCGCCTGGACGTCCTTCCCGCCGAGTCGGGTGTGCAGGCGGTGCGGGTGGTGGTCACGGTGGTCAACACCACGGCCGAGCCGCGCGCCATGCACCCGGGCATGCTTTACCTGAAGGGCCCGCACGGCGACGCCGAGGACCTCTACGAGGGGCCCGGGAGCCACAGGGCGATCGACGGCACCCTCAAGCCCGGTCAGCAGGTGGTCGGCAATCGCACCTTCGCGCTGCAGCCCGCCGACTTCGGCCAGGTCCAGGTCGAATTCCTGCCGGACCGGTTCACCTCCCTGCCCGTCCGGTGGACCGGCGCGCTCTGAGTTGGCGTCAGCGGGCCGGGTCAGCAGCGGCGGGGTGGACGACTTCGCCCGGGGGGCCGGAGCCCAGGTCCGCTGGTTCCGGCGGGGCGACGCCCGTGCTCGAAGGCGGTCGCGCAGGATCTCCGCGGTGCGGGAATCCGAGGGTGTGAGCTGGACGGAGGGAGTCGGGGTGGCCGGCCAGACGGTGAAGATCGCGGTGCTCTGCGCGTGCGGTGAGATGGCGGTGCGGCAGGTGAATCAGTTCATCGACTTCGGCGAGTTGTGGTGGGACGCCGAATTCACCTGCGACGGTTGCGGCACCTATCGGTGCGAGCATGCCGGGCCGGGCGCGGCGCCGGACGATGGGTGGCGGCAGGCGTTGCTGGCAGCGAACGGAGCCGCCAGACTGCGGCTGGTCGGGTCGGTGCCCAGTCTCGTGCAGGCCATGAAGGTCTTCCGCGAAGTCTCGGGGGTGTCCTTGCCGCAGGCCCGGCGGTTCGTCGAGCAGCTGAGCGGCGACGGTGTGGAGGGCACCCTGGTGGAGATGGAGTTCCTGAAGACACGGCTGCGGCTCCGCGGGATCCCGGTGGACGTCGACAGGTAGCGCGGGCCTGGTTGAGGATTTCACAGGTCGAGCTGGGGGCGGTCGGGATCGAGGAGATCGGGGTCCTGGCGAACCAGCGCGTCTTCGAAGGCCTCCCAGCCCTTGTCCTGGATGAAGGCGGCCTCGTCCGCCGTGACGGGAATCAGCCAGACGACGGCGACACCACTGCCGTTCTCGACGGTGACCGAGAAGAAGTCCTCGTCGAAGTAGACGGGCAGCCCCGCGTAGAGCGACGTCATGGTTCCGCCGGGCAGCGGTGCGGGAAGCGGTACCACGTCGCCGCGGAGGATCGCCTCGCCGCTCGCCGCTCGCCGCCAGCTGCCCGGCGACGTATTCCAGTACGGCGGGGAAGTGCCCGTAGCCCTTCGGGCGGCTGGTGCTCTCGCAGGCCAGCAGTTCCAGGTGGAAGTGGCGGTCCGAACGCGGGTGCCACAACGGGGTACGGGAGAGCCCGACCGTCGCGAACGCCTGGACGCCGGGGAGCCGACCCTCGCGGAAGCACGCCACCTGAGGAGTGCCCTGCGCTGCGCCCGCGGGGGGCGACCAGGCACCGATCATGCGCCCGAGTCGGCTCTCCAGGTGGTCTATGAGCCCCGGCATCAGGCACTTCCGTCCGACCTCCGAGCACGTCAGGCCCGGCGATGGCCATTGATCCCCTGGACAGTAGCGATCGGACGGGGTGGGTGCCAGTCAGGCTGACCTCCGGTCGCGGAGTACCGAGGGTGATTGTTTGGCCTGCCGCGGGCTTGGGATCGGGCTCGGCATCTGGTCAGCTCTTCCGTATGAGCGCAGTTCTTGGGAGCCTGATCGCTGTCCTGGGTACCCTGCTGGGGTCCTTCAGCACCTACTTCTACCAGCAGCGGAGCGCCGCGCGGACCGAGGCGATGGCGCGTGAGGAGAGGCTGCGCCTGGAACGTCTGGCGGCGTGCAGCGGGTTCGCCGCGGCCGTGACCGAGCTCAAGCGCGCGGTCGTCGCCGCCTGGCTGCGACGATCGGATTCCGCCGAACTCAACCTGGCGCTCGCCGAGGCCGACCGCCTGGGCGCCCTGGCCGAGACGGCGCGCTTCCGGTTGCAGCTGGTTTCCGGCCGGCCCGAGCCGCTCGCCGACGCCGCGTTCGCGCACCTGGACGTGCTGCGCGACGCGGCCGACCTCGCCGAACTCAAGGACCGCGAGGCCGAGTTCGCAGCCGCGGTGTCGGCGTTCATCGTGGCCTCGGCCGAGCGCCTCGCCGCCTCTCACCGCGCCGCACCGTAGCCCGGCTGCGCCCGACACGGCTCCGAGAACCCCGGTCGCGTTCCTCACCGGCGGATCGACGGGCCGGCGCAACGGTGGGCCGGCGGATCGGCGGGTTGCGACGGCCGTCAGGCGTCCGGCAGATCCCCGCAACCGCCGTCTCGGCAACCGCGCCAGCCGTATCGGTCGGCCGAGACCGGCCCGCCTTCACCGAACCGGTGCCACCGTTACGACGTTCTCGCGGTCCGGGCGGTGCACTGGTGGCAGCAGGCGACTTCGATCGGCCCACCGGAGTAAGCCTCTGTCATGGCCCGCGCACACGAAACGGTGGACAGCACGCCGAGGGCGAACAGCACCATGCAGTTCGCCGGCCCGGCTGAGCGACGGGGGCGAGCCGACCTGGACGTCGGATCTGTCCAGGGGGGCGGCCTTCGCCTGCGCGAACGTCGACCCCTCCTCCCGCACCTGCAGAGTTCCGGCATACGATCACCGGCGTGAACGCTACAGACGGCATAACCCAGTGGATGATCCATCGTCTCTGGAAGGACACGGCGCACCAGGCGGCCGTCGTCGTGCTCTTCGTCATTGGCTTCGTGTCGCTCGTCCGGAGTGAGCGGATACGCCGAATCGCCGATCGCTGACCTCCGGCCGGGCTCGGCCGGACAGTCGCAGCGGCGAGCCACTGCCGGACGGCCATGGGCGCTGAGTGTCCGACTGCGCTGCAAGGGCCCCGAACCGGGTCGGGCAACCAGCCCAAGTCCTGGCTGGTCCGGCTCCGGAAATCGGATGACCGGAGCTGCCCCCGTCCTCAAGAATGACGCATGCTGATCGATCACTGGCCTCTGCTGGGACTTCGTCTGACCACTCGCCGCCTGGAGCTCCGCCTGCCCGGCGACGAGGAACTGGCCGAACTGGCCGACCTGGCGGCGGAGGGGGTCCACGCGCCGGACCGCATGCCCTTCCTCGTGCCGTGGACCGACCTGCCGCCGGCAGAACGGGCCCGCTCGGTGGTGCAGCACCACTGGTTGCGCCAGGGGAACTGGGCGCCGGACGACTGGGCCCTGAACCTCGCCGTCTTCGAGAACGGCCGGGTCGTCGGGTTGCAGAGCGTCGCCGCCCGCGACTTCGCCGTACTGCGGCAGGTCAGCACCGGCTCCTGGCTCGGCGCCCGGTTCCACGGGCAGGGGATCGGCACCGAGATGCGGGCCGCCGTCCTGCATCTGGCCTTCGTGGGTCTGAACGCGCTGGAGGCGACGTCGGGGGCCTTCGAGGACAACGCCTCCTCCTTCGCCGTCTCCCAGAAGCACGGCTACGAACTGGACGGCATCGACCGTCACGTGGTCCGTGGTCGGCCGACGACCACGAGGCGGCTGAGGCTGACGCGTGCCCGGTGGGAGTCGCACGAGCGCGTCCCCGTCTCGGTCGGTGGCCTGTCGCCCTGCCTGCCGATGTTCGGAGTGCCGGACGACAGCGCCACGGATCCTCGACGGCCCGCTTCGTAGCCGGATCCCGGGTGCGGATCACCGGGGCCGACACGGTCGGCGACCCGGCGACCCGCACCCGGGAGGCCGCGGGACGGTGGTTCGGGAAGGCGGTCCGGATCGTCGGGGCGTCCGTGTCCGGCTCCGGTGCGTACCCGACCTCGTACCGTGCCGTCAGATCCCGTCAGATCCCCGGTCAGATCTGCCGGCCGTCCGACTCAGGTGGCACCTGGGACGGCAGCGCCGCCACGAGCGGATGGTCCCGTCCGATCGGACCGAGCTTCGCGCTGCTGCCGGGGGCGCCGAGGTCGGCGAAGAACTCGGCGTTCACGGCGGTGAAGTGCTGCCACTCCTGCGGAGTGTCGTCCTCGAAGTAGATCGCCTCGACGGGGCACACCGGCTCGCAGGCGCCGCAGTCGATGCACTCGTCCGGTTGGATGTAGAGCATGCGGTCACCCTCGTAGATGCAGTCGAGGGGGCACTCGTCGATGCATGCCTTGTCGGTGACGTCCACACAGGGCAAAGCGATCACAAACGTCATTGAACTGCCGTCCTCTCCGGTCCTGCTCGCCGTTCCGATGCAGCCGACCGTATGACCTCAAGTAAGCTTGAGGTCAACAGGAGGATCTCCATGACGAGCTACCGTTCCGGCGACGCCGGGGCCGGCCCGGACGACTGGCTGAGCATCGGCGAGGTGAGCGCGCGGACCGGGGCGGCCGTCTCCGCCCTGCGGTTCTACGAGGAACTCGGACTGATCGCGTCCGAACGCGACGACCGCAACCAGCGCCGCTACCCGCGGCACATGCTGCGCCGGGTCGCGCTGGTCTCGGTGGCCAAACGGATCGGCATTCCCTTGCAGGACCTCCGGGAGGCGTTCGCCGACGTGCCGCTCGACCGTCCGCCGAGCCACCAGGAGTGGCAGCGCGCCTCGCGTGGCTGGAAGCGCCGCCTGGAGGAGCGCCGGCAGACCATCGAGCGTCTGGAGGCCGAGCTCACCGGGTGCATCGGCTGCGGATGCCTCTCGATGAAGGCCTGCGCTCTGCTGAACCCCGGCGACACGCTCGCCGAGGACGGTGCCGGCGCCCGACGGCTGTGAGGGTCGAACGGCTGTGAGGGTCGGACGGTCCGCAGCGAGGTGCGCATGCTCGCCGCACCGGCCGGAGAGCGAGGACCGGGCGGCCTCCGGCGCTCGTACCGCAGGCCCGGGCATGTGCCGAGCGTCGTCCAGGGCGACCCGAAATTCGTTCGCGGTGCCGCCGGGGTGATGGAAGGGTCACCCGCATGACCACGACTGGGACGCTCCCCGCCAACCTGACGGTACGTCCGGCGACCCTCGGCGACGCCGAGGCCGTCTGTGCACTGCTGAACGAGATCGATCTGCTGGAGATCGGCCGGGCGGACACCGAGTTGAACGAGGTCGAGGCCGACCTCAGGCACCCCGAGGGAGACCTGGAGCGGGACTCCTGGCTGCTCCACGAAGGCGTCCGGCTGGTCGGCTACGGCCTACTCTGGGACGACTCCGGCGCCGAGCGGATCGACATGTGCCAGTACGTCCTGCCGGACCAGCGGGCCGGGGCGCGGCACCTGTTCGACCTCATGGAGGCCCGGGCCGCCGAGCGGGCGGCGGGCAACGGCGCGGACCGCGCCGTGGTCCACATGCACCTCAACACCGAGCCCGCCGTCGACACCGAGGCGCTGCGCGGCCGGGGCTGGCGCCCGGTCCGCCGGTACAACGTGCTGGCTCGTCAGGTCGAGCCCTCCGGGAACCCGTTGCCCGCTCCGCCCGCCGGCGTGACACTGCGGGACTGCACGCACGAGGAGGACCGGCGGATCGCGCACCGGCTGCTCCAGGAGAGCTTCGCCGAGCACTTCGACTTCCAGCCGCGCAGCTACGAGCAGTGGCTGGACGACATCGACGGTGAGCGGGCCGACTGGTCGCTGGTCTGGATCGCCACCCTGGACGGGGTCGACGCGGCCGCGATCCGCACCCGCAACGACCGTACGACGATGGGATGGACGGCCAACCTCGGCGTGCTCGCCACTGCTCGGGGGCGTGGGCTCGGCAGCTACCTGCTCCGGCACTTCTTCGCCCACTACGCCGCCCTCGGCCGGACTCGGGTCGGCCTCGGCGTCGACACGGACAACAGCTCGGGCGCCCTGGCGCTCTACGAGCGGCACGGCATGGCGCTGGACTTCGCGGTGGACACCTGGGAGCTGGTCCGTCCGGCCTGACGTGCGAGCCGGGATCGCCTCCGTCGACCTCGCCCGCCTCGACGCCCGGCCCACCGGCGGACCCCTCGCCCCCACCCGCATTGCGTCCCTGGCAGCACTCCGCCCTGCCGGACGAGATCCGGCAGGGCGGAGGCAACCACCAGCGTCCGCGCCCGGAAGCACTGTGCTCAAGGCGGCGGGGCGACCCGACCGTCCCTGACGAACCCGGGAGGCGACGGCTGGCGGGCTTCTACGGTCGACGGGGGAGTGGTGGGCCTGTGCGCAGGCGTCCGGCGGCTTTGACGGTGACGCGTACGGCAGGCTGTCCGGCGTAGCTGAGGGGGACTTCACGGATCCGGACGATCGTGGTGTGTTCCGGCGCGGCGCCGGCGGCCGCCGCGCGCGTGAGGGCCTCGGTGCGGGCGCGGGCGAGGGCCTCGGTGCGGGCGCGGGCGAGGGCTTCGCCGCGGCCGGGGCCGGCGGGGATCAGGGTTTCGTACTCGCCGCTGATGAGGGCGATGGCGGCGCCGGCCGCATTGGCCACGCCGCCGTGGCCGGGGCGCTCCACGGTGCGTCCGGCGACGGTGTCGGGGAGGAGGTCGGCGCCGCCGCCGACGGCGACGACGGGCTGGTCGCGGCGGCCGTGGGAGACGAGGGCCACGGCGTGGGCGAGATCGTCGTCGAAGGCGGTGATCGCCCGCCGGAACGGCTCGGTGGGCCGGTCCAGGAGCCGGGAGCGGGTACCGGTGGTGCTGCGTCCGGCGTGTACGGCGGCATCGGTGAGGGTCGGGGTGGCGCCGCCGAAGACGAGCCCGTGGCGGCGGATCGCGTGGCCGACCGACTCCGGTCCGACGCGGTCGGGGTGGATGACGGTGCCGCCGCCGTAGCCGAGGGACAGGACGTCGGGCATGGCAAGGCTGGTGGTGACCCCGCCGATGAGGCTGCCGGCGGCACTCTCGCGGGCGAAGCCGTCGACCAGGACGCCGAGGTCGGTGGTCGTACCGCCCACGTCGATCACGATCGCGTCCTGGTGGCCGGTCAGCAGGGCGGCGCCGCGCAGGGAGTTGGAGGGGCCCGAGCCGATGGTCAGGACGGGGAAGCGCCTGGCGTGGGCGGCCTCCATCAGCGTGCCGTCGCTCTGGGCGAGGTAGCCGGCGACGTCCAGGCCGTGTTCGCGCAGGGCCTGGTCGAGCGCGTCCGCGACCTGGGCGCCGACCCGGCCGAGGGCGGCGTTGAGCGTGGTCGCGTTCTCGCGCTCCAGCAGGCTGAGCGAGCCGAGTTCGTGACTGAGCGAGACGGGCGTCCCGGCGCCCAGTTCGGCGCGGACGAGTTCGGCGACCAGGTGCTCCTGGTCCGGGTACATCGGAGCGAACGCACCGGTGACGGCGACGGCCTGGGCCCGGCCGGCGACCTGGTGGAGGAAACGACGGACCTCGTCCCGGTCGACCGGGGCGACCTGGTGCCCGTCGACGAGGTATCCGCCGTCGACCATGACCGTCCCGGCCACGGCGGCGTCGCGCAGGTCGGCCGGCCAGGCGGTGAGCGGGGGAACGGCGGAGGTGATCCGGCGTCCGATCCGGATCACCGCGACCCGGGCCAGGTTCCGGCGCTCGACCACCGCGTTGGTCGCGTGGGTGGTGCCGAGCATCACCTGCCGCACGTTGCGGGCGTCGTCCGGTCCGAGCAGTTCGAGGACGGCGTCGACGGCGGCGCGGACGCCCGCGGTGATGTCCGGGCTGGTGGGCTGCTTGGTGTGGGCGAGGATGCGGTCGTCCGTGTCGAGGGCGACCGCGTCGGTGTGGGTGCCACCGACGTCGATGCCGATCCGCAGGGGCTTCCGGGGGTGGCCGGTGGTGGTCATCGGGCGGGCTGCCTCTCGTGCACGGCGGGGCCGGCGAGGGTGGTGGACTCGGCCGGGAGGGTGGTGGACTCGACCGGCACGTAGGGGTGGGCGTAGCCGAAGGCGGCCGGCCCGGCGGTCTCCAGGCCGCGAGGGGTGCGCCACAGCGGGTCGCAGGGCCAGGCCAGGACGGTGACCCGCTGTCCGTAGCGCAGCGCCTCGGTCGCGATGGCGATGCCGGTCTCGGTGTCCAGGACGCCGATCAGGTCCGGGACGCCGGCGAGGACCGTCCCGTCCTCCCGGACGACCAGGTTCTCGTTCTGCAGGTCCACGGTGATGTGGCGGCCCTGGTCGGTGCCGTGACCCCGGACGTGCAGCGCGCCCCGGACGAAGCCGTCGCCGGTGTCGCGGACCACGTCCTCGACGGTGCCGGTGAGCAGGCGGGTGGCGCCGAGCTCGGCGACCAGGGCGTCGACGGGGTGTTCGGCGGTGCGCAGCAGCCGGCCGACCCGCAGCGCGCGCGACACGGACCCGTGGATGACGGCGTGGCCGTCGTCGCCGGTGAGCTGGTAGTCGGCGATGAGGGCGGAGGCGCCGGAGGCGACGCACAGGGCGCGCGCCCAGCGTTCGGACCAGGCGCTGTCGACGGGGCGCAGGGCGGCGGTGTTGCCCAGTGCGTCGACCATGAAGACGGTGTCGGTGGGGATGCCCATGACGTGCATGGACACCATCTGCAGCTCGGGGAAGGCACGCCCCATGCCGTCGGCGTCCAGCAGCGGCAGGCCGAGCTGTGCGGCCCAGCCGACGGGGGCGAGTCCGTTGGCTCCGCCGATCTCCAGGGCCATCACCGCGGCGACGGGCCGCCCGGTGGCGCGTTCGACCTCGGCGCGCAGCGTGCTGGCCTCCCGGCCGCTGCCGAGCATCTCCAGGCCCGCGGTGGGTGCGCCGATCATGGACAGCGGCAGGACCAGCGAGTCGGGCGGCAGGTCCGCGAAGCGGATCAGGGGGACGTCGCCGTGGACGGCGAGGGCGTGGTCGGCGGCCAGGAGGTCGGCGGCGGTGTCGCCGCCCCCGCCGGTGCCGAACACGGCGCAGCCCAGAGCCAGGTCGGGCAGGTCCGTCCGGGTCAGAAGGGTGTCAGCCACGGTCGGCTCCTCGCTCGCTCCGACGCCACAGCACCGCGTACACGGCGGCGGTGACCAGCGGTCCGGACAGGAAGGACAGGTCGGCGCCGCCCATCGCCCGGGAGAGCGGGCCCTGGTAGACGGTGGTGTTGACGCACAGGAGCGACGCGACGGCGCCGAGCGCGAAGGCCAGGGTGCCGGCGACGTTGAACCCGGCGCGGTACCAGTGGCGGCCGGTCGGGGTCTCGTCGTGCAGGGCCACTCCGTCGTAGCGGTTGCGGCGCAGCACGATGTCGCAGACGTACAGGGCCATCGACGGCGCCAGGATCACGACGGTGACCGCGAGGATGTTGTTGAGCGAGTCGATGAAGTCGCTGACGAACAGCGCGTATCCGGCGATGCCGACGCTGAGCGCGGCGTCGATCAGCACGGTGCGGGAGCGACTGGCGCGCATGCCCACCGACTGCAGGCACAGCCCGGAGGAGTAGGCGGTCAGCACGTTGTTGGTCAGCGAGCTGAACACGACGACGAACAGGAACACCGGGTAGAACCAGCCGGGCACGATCGCGGCCAGGTTCGTCTGCGGGTCGCCCATGTCGATGCTGGTACCGGCCAGCACGCCCAGGACGCCGAGCAGGACCGCCGGGACGAACGCACCGAGGGCGGTGCTGAGCAGGACGTCGCGCTTCGAGGTGGTGGCCGGCAGGTAGCGGGCGTAGTCGGCGCCGTTGGCCCAGGACAGCGGGACGGCGGCGATCAGCGCCACGCCCAGGCAGAGCGCGGTGAGCAGCGAGCTGCCGTGCAGCGGCTGCGGCGGGGCGTAGTCGGTGCGGGTGTGCCCGATCACGAACACCGCCAGGAGGACCATGGCGGCGGCGAGCAGCGCGGTGAACCAGGGGCTGACCCGCACGATCGTCGCGTGCCCGTAGACGCTGATGACGAAGGTCGCGGCGGCGATCACCAGCAGGATGGCGGCCTTGACGGGCGTGGAGACCGACAGGCCGAGGTGCGCGGCGAGGGCGAAGCCGGCCAGTGCCCCCAGCGCGAGGTTGACGGCCTCGTAGGCCACCGCGATCAGCCAACCGATCCCGGCGGACAGCGGGCGGTTGCCGCGGATCCCGAACATCGCCCGCGTGACGACCACACCGGGCGTGCCCGACGCCGGGCCGCTGACGGCGAGCGTCCCCACGCCCGCCCAGTAGAGGTTCCCGACCACGACCACCGCGATCGACTGCCACAGGTTCAGGCCCATGAGCAGCACGAAGCCACCGAGCAGGAAGTACAGGTAGGTGATGTTGGCGGCGAACCACACCCAGAACAGGTCACGCGGACGGCCGTGCCGCTCGTTGTCGGGGACGCGGTCGATGCCGCGAACCTCGATCCGGCCAGCCCTGTTGCCGTCCCGGAGGTCTTCGAGCTCCGCGTTCGGGGCCAGCGCGGGAGCAGGGTCGGGGGGTAGGGGGTGTCTGGAGTCCATGCTCTCCGCCTCGCTTGTGGGGGAACAGCATTGTTGGCCCGAAGGCCAACAAGCTGGAGTGCGGGAAGTGCACCATGGTCGAAAGTTCCTGTCAACAGTTGTTGGCCTCCAGGCCGACAATGTGCCGCCGAAGCTTGCCCCACCTGCTCCCACTGGCGTAGAAGTGATCCATGACCGCCGTCGAGCAGCCCCGCGTCAAGCGCCTGTCGCCCGCCGAGCGCCGCCACCGGATCGTCGAGGCAGCGGCGCGGGTGGCACTCGGCCAAGGCCTGGAAGAGGTGACGTACCGCAGCGTGGCCGAGGCCTCGGACTGTACCCGGGGGCTGGTCCACCACTACTTCGACAGCGTCGACGCCCTGGAGGCCGAAGCCTTCGGCCACGCCGCCGGCACCACCCTGGAAGCCGTCTTCGCCCGGGTCGACGAAGCCGACGGCGCGGTGGAGAGCCTGCGCACCCTGCTGCTCGCCTGGGTCTCCGACGAACCCGACCAGCACGCCAGGCTCTGGCTCGACGCCTGGTGCCGCTCCAACCGCAGCCCCGCCGTCAAGGACGGCGTCGACCGGATCATGCGCGCCGGCCACGCCCGCGTCGCCGGCCTCCTCGCCCGCGGCCTGGCCGACGGCTCCTTCGCCCCGCACGACCCCGACGCGGTCGCCTGGCAACTGCTCACCGCCCTCGACGGCGTGATCATCCACGTCACTCTCGGCGTCAACCGCGGCCTGGTCGACGTCCGTCGCACCATGGCCCGCTTCGCCGAGAAGGAACTCGGTCTCCCCCCGGAAGCCCTCAGCACCGTGTTCGACACCGTCGGCACCACCGCTGCCGCACCGGGGGACACGCCGGCCTGACCCCGGGCTCCTCCGCCGCCCTCCGGGCCTCACCTGCGCGAGCCGCGCGGGCCGCTGCCGCCGGATCCCATCCGGCAGGGCCGAGTGCTGCGAAGGTCGAGACGCGGGTGGGGCGAGGGGTCTGCCGGTAGGCCGGGCGTCGAGGCGGACGCGGACGGCCCGGGCGACCGCGCGGCCTCCTCCGGGATCTCCGCCGGCGCCACCCCGTGCGACGACACGAACCCACCCCCTGAACACGACGAACCGGTCAGTGCGAGGGCGGCCGCGGGGCTCGGCCCCGACGGTGAGTCATCTGACTCAACGGGCCGATGACTCACGTGCCGTCAGATGTCGGATGCGTCGACGTGCTGCGAGGAAGCACAGTGGGGCTGCGGGCAGCCAGGACGACCACCGGTGGTCGGTCCTCCCGAGGCCGCGCCGCACCCGTCCCTCATCCGAGTCCACGGCCAGGAGTCCGAGTGAACCTCTCCCTTAAGCGATGGCGGATAGCCGCCGTCGCCATGCTGACGGCCTTCTCCGTCCTCTTCCTCTCCAACTCCTCGGCGTTCGCCACGCAGAACGGGGAGGGCGTCAGCTGGAGCGAGGAAGTCGAGAACAACGTGGCGGTCCAGACCGCCGGCGGCATGGTCGAGGCGCGCGACCCCAACAACGGGGTGCTCATCCAGACGTGGCGCGGCTACGACAACGTGATCTACCTGTCCGTCAACCACGGCCGGGTGACGCCGATGCCGGGCGCCACCACGTACGCCAACCCGGCGGTGGTGTGGCGGTGGTCGACCGGCGACAACGCGGTCTTCCGGGTGTTCCACACCGGCACCAACGGGTTCGTCTTCTACACGGACGTGTCGACCGTCGGCGTGAACCACCTCCCCAACATCCAGCCGTGGTGGAACCAGGTCCCCAACGGCACGGCGACGCCCAACAACTTCCCCGTGGCGGCCGCCGCACTCCCGAACAACAGCATCTACCTGGCCTTCCGAGGAGCCAGCAGCACCGAGATCTGGGGCCAGTTCTTCAGCGGGACGAGCAACCAGTGGAGCAACCCCGCACGCGTCACCGATGCGCGGAGCGACTCCGCCCCCGCGCTCGCCTTCAGCCGCAGCACCAACATCACCGTCCTCGCCTGGCGCGGTACGGACAGCCAGATGAACCTCATCCGCCAGTCCTGGGGTGAGGGCTGGTGGTGGGGTCACGACGTCCTGCCCGGGGTCGCGGCGGACGGGCAGCCCGCGGTGGCGATGGCGGACGGTTCGAACGGGCAGCTCGCCACACGCCGCCTGGGAAGCCACCAGATCTCCCTGACGTCGATCTTCTCGACCGGCGGATGGCAGGGCTACTGGGACGCCGAGAACACCGGGCGGGTGGTCAGCGCCATCTCCCTCGTCGCCTACGCGACCACGGTCTACCTCCTGGCCTCCCAGTACAACGGCGTGGTCAGCTGGAAGCCCTCGCGGCAGTTCTGACACCAGCCGGGAGGACGGAGCCGCCGCGCCCGGGACGCCGACACCGGTCTCCCGGGCCCGGCGCACGTCCCTGCCCAGCGCGCCGGGGAGGGCAGGCCGGGCCCGCGGTGGGCGGGCCCGGCCCGTAGCGCGGCCGCGGTCAGTTGCCGCCGACGCCCGGGACGCCGATGCGGGTGATCCTGTGGTTGCGGTCCAGGTCGACGACGAGCCTGGTGGTGACCGACTGACCCCAGGTGAGGGTGACGGCGACCCGGCCGGCGGCGCCGGTGTCCCGGACCGTCCACGTCAGCGGGACGTTCTGCGCCCGCAGGATGCCGTCCGCCTGGTTCAGCTCCTCCCACTTCGCCACCTCACCGAGGTAGTCGGGCCGGACGTAGAAGGCGCGGAGTTCGGTGGCCAGCCCGCCGTTCTCCGAGTCGAGCCGGGCGTCGATGTAGGCCCCGTAGAAGTCGGCGACCCGGGTGAGGTCGTCCGAGGCCCTGCCGCTCACCGTCCGCTGCGCCGCGGCGCCGGCCGTCGGTGCTCCCGTGGTCGCCTGCGCCGACGCGGTGAGCCCCAGGGGCAGGGCCACGGTGGCGACGAGGCCGGCGATCAGAGCGGTGCGGCGGATGCGCCTGCGGGTGGTCGTGTTGCTGTTCATCAGTGTGGTTCCCCGGTTTCGATGGGTTCGGACGTGCGTCGCCGGGTGTGGGGCGGCCCCTCGACCCTCGTGGTGCGGGGGCGGCCCCGGCGACACCAGGAGCATCCGCGGCCCCGCGGTCCGGGCACAACGGCCGGCGCCCCGTCCGGAACGGTGGAACCGTCCCAGGCCTCCTGACCTCTCCCTATGGGGAGTGCCTGGGATGCCGTCCTGGGACGCGAGGAAGGGGTACCGGGTGTCGTCCCAGGACGAGGTGGAGGAGTTCGCGGCGTTGCTGCGGCGTCTGAAGGGCCGCACGGACCGCAGTTACGCGGCGCTCGCACGCCGCCTGAACATGAGCACCTCGACGCTGCACCGGTACTGCACGGGGGAGGCCGTGCCGCTCGGCTTCGCCCCGGTGGAGCGGTTCGCCGTGATGTGCCGGGCCAGTCCGGCCGAACGGATCGAGCTGCACCGGCGGTGGGTCCTGGCGGTGGCGGCCCGACAGCGGTCCCGGGCGGTGACGCGGTCCGTACCGGAGGTCGCCGGACCCGATTCGGCGGGTAGCGGGAGCCACCGGGCCGAGGGGGCGGCGGGGTTCGCTCCCGCGTCGGCCGCCGCTTCCGCTTCCGACTCCGCGTCCGCGACGGCCGCCGACTCCGCGCCCGCAGCGGCGACCGGCCTCCCGCCCGGTCCCGGGGGGAGCGCCGCGACGAACCCCGGTTCGTCACCCGTGCATGATGCGGCCTCGGGTCCGGCCTCGGGTTCGCCCCCGCGTCCGGCCTCGGGCCGGAACTGGTACCGGCGCCGTGCCGTGGTCACCGCGACCGTCGTGACCGCGCTGGTCGCAGTCCTGGGCAGCCTCTCCTCCTCGGCCGCCGGCGGCGACCGGTTGTCCGGCACGACCGCCGCGAAGACGCCGGGCGCCCGGCCCGGCTCCCCGGCCGTGTCCGCCTCCGCCGGGGGTGACCGTTCGTCGAGCCCGGCCGTGCATCCCTCCGGGGCGGCCGCTCCCGCCGTCACACCCCTCGCCTGGACGGTGAACTCCCAGCTCTGGGAGGTCGGTTGCGATCACGACTACGTCATCGACAAGGCACCCGAGCAGGTGCCGCGACCCCCGGCTCCGCAGGACGCCACGCCGTGGGCGCGCAATCAGGGCGCGGTGCACGGCGGCCAGACACTCGTGGAGATCTCCGTACAGGGGCGGACGGACGAGGCCGTCGTCCTGGAGGCGCTGCGGGTCCGTGTCGTGGAACGGGCAGCCCCGGTGAAGGGCACCGTCTACGCGACGGGGCAGGGCTGCGGCGGCGACCTGGACCCCCGCACGTTCGCCGTGAACCTGGACCTGGACCGACCGATCGCCCGATCGGTCCAGGGCACCGAGGGCGCACCGGGCACCCCGGCCGCGCGCATGCCCTACCGCGTGTCCTCGAAGGACCCCGAGGTGCTGCTGGTCGACGCCCGGACGGTCGCCTGCGACTGCCGCTGGTACCTGGAACTCGACTGGTCCTCGCTGGGCCGGACCGGCACCGAGCGCATCGACGACCACGGCCTCCCGTTCCGCACCAGCGGCACCAAGGACCTGCCGCACTACTGGTACGGGGACCACGGCTGGGCCCCGCTCACGAGCTGAGCGGCGTCAACGGTGCTCCGGCTCTGCAGCTCGCAGGGCCGGGGCGCCGTTCGCGGCCACCCCGCGCCGGGGCGGAGGAACGCGCACTGGCACCCCGCCGCCTCCCCGGCGCTCCGAACGGCGCCCGAACTGCGCTGCCCCGGTGCTATGTTGAAGGCGCCAGCTCCGCGTCCACAGGAACCCCGGGAGCCTCCCATGACCGACGCCGACCGCGACACCGACGCCGGCGGCGGGGAGCGGGCCACCCGAGCACTGCTTGCCGAATACGCCGCCGGAACCCGCCGGTTCGAGGGCCGGACGTTCACCGGTCTGCGGCTCGGCCAGGAGAATCTCAGCGACGCCGTCTTCGTCGACTGCGAGTTCGACGACTGCGTCCTCGCCCTGGGCACCTTCGACCGCTGCGAGTTCCGGGGCTGCCGCCTGCGCCGCATCAACGCCATCCAGGCCAGCTTCATCGAGGCCCGGTTCCTGCACTGCGACCTCGAACAGGCGGCCTTCCGCAGCGCCGACTTCTACAAGGCCACCTTCCGCGGCGGGACGTTCGGCGGCAACTACCGCGAGGCGTTCCTCGTCCAGGCCGTCTTCGACGAGGTCACCTTCCGCGGCGCCCGCTTCGACGGCGCCCACTTCGGATTCAACGTCTTCGCCGACGCCAAGCTCGTCGCCACCACCCTCGATCCGGTCGTCGTCGACGGGCTCTGCCGGATCGACGAGCGCACCATCGCGGCCTCCTTCATCCTCAACAGCCGGGCCCTGGACCTCGCCCGCGACCAACTCCGGGACGACGAGGCCGTCCGGGAGCTGACCCGCGACCTCGCCGGCCTGGAACGGTTCCTCGTCCGGGCCGGCGCCGACCCGGACACCGTACGCGGCTACCTCGACACCGCCCGCAGCTCCCGCGAGCCGGCCCGCCCCAGCGTCTTCATCAGCTACAGCTCCGCCGACGAGTCCTTCGCCACCGAGCTGCGCGACCAGCTGGAAGCCAACGGCGTGGACACCTGGTTCGCCCCGCACGACATCCGGGGCGGCCGCACGATCCTGGAACAGGTGACCGAGGAGATCCAGCGGCGCGGACGGATGATCCTCGTCCTGTCCGAGGCCAGCATGGCCAGCAACTGGGTGGCGACCGAGATCGGCCGAGCCGTGCGGGCGGAGCGGGAGAGCGGGACCCGCAAGCTCTTCCCGATCCGCATCGTCGCCCACGAGCGGCTGCTGCGCTGGGAACTGTTCGACGCGGACGCGGGCTACGACGTGGCCCGCACCATCCGCGAGTACCACATCCCGGACTTCCGTGACGACGGCCTCGCCCTCCACCAGGCCGTCAGCCGCCTGGTCCGCGACCTGCGGGAGGGCTGAGGACGCGCCCGGCGCCCGCAGGCCGGGCGGGCGGCGCAGTCCGGTCCGAGCCCGCTGCCTCGTCCACCCTGTAGCTCTCGCGAATCCGGATCGTAGCGGCCGGAGCCCGGAGCCCGGTGCTCGCCGGGTGCCGGTGAGCGGGGGGGTCGGGCAGGGCCTGCGACGGCGGGGTGCGAGACTTCGTGCAGGTGATCGCCCGTGCACCGGCCCGACCACCGGTGCCTGGCGCGGGTGCGGCTTTCGGCGGGAGGACCGGCGAGCGTGGGAACGAACGGGACCGGGCTGTACTCGGACGACACCGCGTGCGATGTCCGTGACGCCTATCGCGATGCCCTGCAGGCGGGGGCGGATGCGGAGGAGGCCGAGGCGCGGGTACTGAGCGCCTTCGCCGAGGAACTCGCGGACCCGGGCGAGCGGACCGTGGTCCGGCTGGCCCTGGCCGACACCCAGTCCCGGTTCGGTCGGCTGGCCGAGGCCGCCCGGCGGGAAGCCCTGACCCTGCTGGACTCAGGCGGTGACCTGGACCGCTGGCAGGAAGCCGGCGTCGCGGAAGTCCGCCGTCGGGCCGCCGTCCTGCGACGAGTGCGGGCCCGCTTGGAGGGCCCGCAGCCCGAACCGCGTCCGCTGCGCGCCCGCCGCCCGCAGCCCGCGCGGGCCGTCCCGGGCCGGGTCTACGCCTACCGCGCGCACAGCGGACGGCCGTACCTCCTCCGGGTGGTCGGGCTGGCGGACGCGGGCTGCTCGACCGGCCCCGTCATCCGGTTCCTGGACCACCCCGGCCCCGGCCTGCCCGATGCGGCCGACCTGGCGGAGATCCCCGAGCGGCGCTACCACCCGCGGTGGAAGCGGACCGAGGTGATCATCAGGGACGACGGCCGCGCCGAACGCGAACACGCCGGACTGATCCTGGTCGGCGAACACCCCGTCCCGCCCCTGATCCCGTCCCCCAACGGCCGCACGGTCGCCAGCTGGGCCGAGCTCTGCGCCTACCTGGAGACCCGGGACGACCTGACCCCCACCACCGGCTGACCCGCACCCCCGCACCCCTGCGCGCCGGCCGGGCCGGCAGGTTCCGACGCCGTTCTGGTGGCAGTGCGAGGCCGGCCCGGGTGACGGTGCCTCGGAGTACCCGCTGTTCCTCGACCACGCCCGGCGCGGCGAGTTCCGTGCCGCCCTGCACCGGGGGCACCGGCTGCGACTGCGTGACTTCGCCCCGAACTTCCACTGTGCCCGCGCGACCGGGGCCCGAGTTGGTGCGGGACCTGTCGGCACTCGCCGCCGTAACGCCGGGCTGATCGGCCCGGTTCGGTCGACGGTGGCTCCGCATGCGGCCGGGCCGACACTCGCAGGAGTACGGGGCCAACACCCCACAGGGCGATGGGTGTTCTGGGCATTGCGAGGCTCATGCCCACCTGCCTGGCTGCCGCGGCGGAGCCTCGGCCGGCTCGACCGGGACAGGTGATCGGCGCGGGGCGTTCCGAGGAGTCCCGAACGGCCTTGCGTGCAGGGCCACTTCGGGAGAGTTGGCAGAAACCCTTGCGCGTCCCGCTGTGGCGGCCTAGCGTCTGTGGCACTCAAGCACCCGCCCCCTGTTCGATCTACCGTCAGATTTGTTAGCGCTAACAGAGCGAGTCTGGAGCGTGACGACCCAAGGCACCGCCCTGCCCGGTGGCCCGCTCGGCAGTGCCTGCTGAAGATCTCCCTGCCTAATCCGTCCTCCTTGTGCGGGGGGACTGCCGAGTCGTGGCGCGGGGCTCGGGCTGCCCTGCTGCCCGATGGCCAAGCCCCCGCCGTACACCGGTACACCGGTACGCCGGTACGCCGGTACGCCGGTACGCCGGTACGCCGGTACGCCGGTACGCCGGTACGCCGGTACGCCGGTACGCCGGTACGCCGGTACG
>NZ_JBHUSG010000028.1:0-76787 GCF_042673745.1 Kitasatospora sp. NPDC057015 | reverse complement strand
GGTACGCCGGTACGCCGGTACGCCGGTACGCCGGTACGCCGGTACGCCGGTACGCCGGTACGCCGGTACGCCGGTACGCCGGTACGCCGGTACGCCGGTACACCGGTACACCGGTACACCGGTACACCGGTACACCGGTACACCGATACGCCGTCGATCCGCGCCGTCGAGGCGTGCCCGATCGCCCTCCGTAGCAGCATCACCAGCACAGCCCGGCGGACACCGGACGGGCCCACCCGCCGGACGGCACACCGAGCGTGCCCCAGCCCGGAGTCGACCGCCGGCTCTCGTACGCGGTGGCGTCGGGCACGCCAAGGTGGCGCACCGCGAAGCCTCGAACCACGCGCGTTCCGCTGCCTGCCAGGAATACCTGCCGCCGTCTCGACGTCGGCCCTGCCCGCGAACCAGGAAACTCCGGAAACCACCCAGGAATCGAGGACAGTAATGAAGGGACTCCGGTCCGTTCTCCGAGGTCGTGCCGCCGTACTGACCGCGGCCTTCGCCGCCGTGCTCGCCGCGGGTGCCCTCACGGGCACCACGGTCTCGCAGGCCGCCACGTCGCAGCCCTGCGACCTGTACGCCGCCGGCGGGACCCCGTGCGTCGCCGCCCACAGCACCACCCGTGCGCTGTACGGTTCCTACAACGGGGCGCTCTACCAGGTGCGCCGCGCCTCGGACAACGCCACCCGCGACATCGGGGTGCTCAACGCGGGCGGATACGCCGACGTCGGCGCCCAGGACTCGTTCTGCGCCGCCACGAGTTGCGTCATCACGGTCGTCTACGACCAGAGCGGCCGGAACAACCGCCTCACCCAGGCACCCCCGGGTGGATTCAACGGCCCTGCCGCGGGCGGCTACGACAAGCTCGCCAACGCCACGATGGCGCCGGTCACCCTCAACGGCAACCGTGCCTACGGCGTCTTCGTCTCGCCCGGCACCGGCTACCGGAACAACACCACGAACGGGATCGCGACCGCCGACCAGCCCGAGGGCATGTACGCGATCTTCGACGGCACGCACTACAACGACGGCTGTTGCTTCGACTACGGCAACGCCGAGACCAACAGCCGTGACAACGGCAACGGCACCATGGAGGCCGTCTACTTCGGCAACAGCCGCGGCTGGGGCTCCGGTTCCGGCAACGGCCCGTGGGTGATGGCCGACCTGGAGAACGGCCTGTTCTCGGGCGCCAATCCCGGCAACAACGCGAACGACCCGACCGTGAACCACCGCTTCCTCACCGCGGTCGTCAAGGGCGAGCCGAACCACTGGGCCATCCGCGCCGGAAACGCGCAGTCCGGCGGACTGTCCACCTACTACAACGGGGCCCGGCCGAACGCCTCCGGCTACAACCCGATGAAGAAGGAGGGCGCGATCATCCTCGGCATCGGCGGCGACAACAGCAACGGCTCCGCCGGCACCTTCTACGAGGGCGTCATGACCTCCGGATACCCCTCCGACGCCACCGAGAACGCCGTCCAGGCCAACATCGTCGCGGCCGGCTACGCGCAGGGATCGGGTGGCGGCGCCGCCCTCAACACCGGCTCGACGATCTCGCTCCGGGCGACCACCGCCTGCTGCACCACCCGCTATCTCAGCCACTCCGGCACGGCCGTCGCCACCGCGGCCGTCACCTCGTCCAGTGCGGCGGCCGACAAGGCCAACGCCTCCTGGATCGTTCGGCCCGGTCTGGCCAACAGCGCCTGCCGCTCCTTCGAGTCGAAGAACACCCCGGGCAGCTACCTGCGGCACCAGAACTTCCAGCTCTACCTGCACGCCAACGACGGCAGCGTCCTGTTCGCCGACGACGCCACCTTCTGCTCGCAGGCGGGTGTGAACGGGCAGGGCAACTCGCTGGTCTCCTACAACTTCGCCGACCGGTACGTCCGCCACTACGCCAACACCGGGTACGTGTCCTCCAACGGCGGCTCCAACAGTTTCGACGCGCCCGCGCTCTGGGCCGACGACGTCAGCTGGGTGGTCGCCACCCCCTGGACTCCCTGACCGTGAACCGGGGCGGCCGTCCCACCGGGCGGCCGCCCTCCGCGGTACCGGCCCGTCCTGGGTGGATCCGCCACCGCGCGGCCTCGCGCCGCCAGATCGGGGGCCTCGACGCCGAGGGAGCCGACTACGATGATCACAACGGCGATCAGATCGTCTGACGTCCCGACGGGATGCGGCCGGTGACTCCAGGCGGCCGCCCCCGAACAGGACTCTCCTCGGCCGGACGGAGACCGGCCCGACGCAGACCGACCGGACGTCGACCGACCGGACGTCGACCGACCGGAGCCCGCAGGGCCGTCGGAGGAGGAGACGCCCGGTGGTGGATCGCGTCGGATCACAGGGGAGGGCGGACAGTCATGTCGGCGACAACGTGGTGGCGGGAGCAGCGGGCCCGACGTCTGCACGACGACGGGGTGCGGATGTCCGGCGCGGAGGACTGGGTGCGGGCGGAGATCGCGCTCCGTACGGCCGCCGGGATCAGGGAGGGGCTCCACGGGCCGCGGCACCACGACACGCTCGCGAGCCGGCTGTGGCGTGCCGACGCGCTGGTCGGGCTCGGCCGTGCAGACGAGGCGGTCGCCGAGCTCTCCGCCTGCATCGAGGACGGGGGCCGGGCGTCCGCTGACGTGTCGCAGATGGTCCTGGAGGCCCGTTTCCTGCGCTGCCGGGTCCTGCGGAAGGGGCCGCTCTGGCGGGATCCCCGGGTGGAGGAGGACGCCCGCGCGGTGGCGACGGCGCTGGCGGGTCGGTTCGACGAGTTCCACCTCGATGCCGCCGATCGGCTGGGCAGTGTGCTCGGCCGGCTCGGACTGTACGCGGAGGCGGTCGCCGCCGTGGACGGCCCGATCGACGGCTTCGCCGACCGGAACGCCGCCGACGAGCCACTGCTGCTCCGCAGCCGCGTGAACAGGGGCGGGGAGCTCGCCTATGTCGGCCGGTTCGAGGAGGCGTTGGAGGAGTGGCGCGGGGTGATGGCGACGATCGGCACCCCGCGGGGCCCGTCGCAGGCCTACGCCCTCGCAACGGCGCGGTCCGGGCTCGTGTTCGCGCTGTGCGGCCTGGGGCGTCACGCGGCGGCGGAGGGCGTGGCCCGCGGCGCACTGGCGGAGGTTGCGGAAGGCGCCGACCTGGCGAGCTTCCGTGCGACCCTGCGGATCAACCTGGCCCGGAGCCTCAACGGGCAGGGCCGGTACGAGGAGGCATGGGAAGAGGTGCAGGCCGTACGGGCGGCGCTGGCGTCGGACGCACGGAAGCCGTCCGCGGAGCAGTCGCCGCTGGAGGTGGCGGCGGCGTTCGCCCTGCTGGGTCTGGGCCGGTACGGCGAGGCGGAGGCGGCGGCCGCCGAGGCCGTCCGTTGCTGCCGGGAGCAGACGGGCGCCGCTCACCACCGGGCCCTGGAGGCCGGACACGCTCACGCGGCCGCCCTGGTCGCCCAGGGGCGCCCGGAGGCGGCGGGCCTGCTGGCCGCCAACCTGGCGGCGTGGCGGGCCGGCTTCGGGGACGCCCATCCCGGGACCAGGGCGGCGGTGGCGCTCGCCGGCTCGGGCTGACGCCCACGGGCGGGGAGAATCCGGTCGGAACACCGGTGAGCGCCGGACCCGCCTCATCCGGTGATCGAGTGGGCCTTCCGCCGCGGCGCGGCGGCGGCGCCGGAGCGGGCGAGGCCGTGGTTCCGACTGCGCGCCAGGCCCACCCCGACGAGCACCAGGGCCATGCCCGTGACGACGCGAAGGCCCACGCGTTCGCCGAGAACGATCGCGCCCAGGGCCACCGAGACCACCGGCAGCAGGTAGCCGACGGTCGCAGCGGTGGTGGGACCCTCGTCGGCGATGAGCCGGGAGTTGAGATGGAACGTGACCCCCGTGCCGAAGACGCCCAGGACGGCGACGGCGGCCACCGCGGTGAGGGTGGGGCCGGAGAGGTTCGCGGCACCTGAGGGGAGAGCCACGGTGCTCAGGCCCGTCGCGGCGATGAGTTGGGCCGCCGAGAGGGCCAGCGGGGCGGTCCGGCGGCCGATGAGGTGCCGGGCCATGTAGGCGAAGGCCACCGCGTAGCTGACGGCCGCGGCGAGCAGGGCCGGCACGCCCCAGCCGCTCAGGCCACCGCGCTGCCACGGGGCGAAGATGAGCACGGTGCCCGCGAAGCCGAGCAGGAGGCCGGCCAACCGGACCGGACGGATGCCGCGTTCCGTGCCCGTCGTGACGGCGATGACCAGGGACCACAACGGGGTCGTGGCGTTCAGGACGCTGGCCACGCCGGAGTCGACGCTCTGTTCGCCGATGCCGAAGAGGAGGAACGGCAGGGCGTTGCAGAAGAAGGCGGCCACCACGAGGTGGCCCCAGGTCCGGCGGTCGCGCGGGAGGCGCTGGCCGCCGGCGCGGGCCAGGACCAGCAGGACACCCGCTCCGAGCGCGCAGCGGATGACGGTGATGTGGAGCGGGGAGAGGCCGCCGGACAGGGCGACCTTGATCCAGAGGAAGCTCGATCCCCAGAGCAGGGCGAGGACGGCCATGCGTATCGGGGTGCCGTGTGGGCCGCTGAGCACTGTTCGCCTCCTGGTGGGTTTTCGTCCCTTCGTACGGTGCCTCGCCGGTTGTCGTAAGACAAGCGAAAAGATCTGGATGCAGAGTTAAGCTGTTCTACATGCTTGATGTGCGGCGTATGCAGGTGCTGAGGGCCGTGGTCACCAGTGGGTCGGTCACCGCGGCGGCACGGAATCTCGGGTACACCCCTTCGGCGGTCAGCCAGCAGATGGCGGTGCTGGAGAAGGAGGCCGGGATCGGGCTGCTGGAGCGGACCGGGCGGGGCGTGCGGCCGACCGAGGCCGGGCGGCTGCTCACCGAGTACGCGGCCGTCATCGGCAGGCACGTCGCCGAGGCGGAGACCGCGCTCGCCGAGCTGCGGGCCGGTCGGACGGGCCGCGTGGTGGTCCGGTACTTCGCCACGGCGGGGTCGGCGATGGTGGCGCCCGCCGTGGCGGCGCTCCGCCGTGACCAGCCGGGTGTCCAGGTGGACCTCAGGCTGGGCGACGGCGAGGACTCCCTACGGGAGGTGAGGGAGCGTCAGGCCGACGTGGCCCTCGTGGTCCGGTCACCGGACGGGGTGTCCGTCGACGGCGTCCGGTTCGCGCACCTCGCCGACGACAGGTATCTCGCCGTGCTTCCCCGGGGGCACCGGCTTGCCGCGAAGCAGGTACTCGACCTGACCGACCTGGCCGAGGAGCCCTGGGTGGGCAGCGACCAGCCGGGGCCCTGCCTGGACCCCGTCCTCGACGCCTGCGCCTCGGCCGGTTTCAGCCCGGACTTCGTCGTCGAGAGCGGGGACTACGCCACTGCGCAGGGGTTCGTCGCCGCCGGCCTCGGGGTGAGTCTGATCCCCGAGTTGGGGCTGGGCAGCCGTCACCCCCACGTGGTCGTCCGCGAGATCCGCAATCCGGAGCCGGTGCGGGCGATCTACGCCGCGATCCGTGACGCGTCGCCCGTGCAGCCCGCCCTGCGCAGACTGCTCGACGCGCTGCGGAGCGCGGCCGTGGAGGCCGCCGGTGGCCCGCAGCAGGTGGTGGCTGGTCACCCGGAGGGGTGAGCCGCACGGCGTCGGCCCGGAAGCGCCCGGAAAGGTTCGTCCGGGCGTCGCCGAGTCGCGACAACAACAGGTGGGGCGGGCGCCGGCCCGGATCGCGAGGGGGTCGCCGGCTCCTGGACGACCTGGTGGAGGCCCGGGCCGGCGCCGCGTCCGGTGGGGCGTGCGGGGGTGCGGGGCAGCACCCCCGCACGCTCAGCCGCGCTGCGAGACGTGGGCGGCGACGATCCGCCAGCCGACCGCCGGGAACCGCACCCAGGTCTGCGACTGGCGGCCGATCCCGGGGACACCGGCACGGCGGAAGGTCATGCTGGTCACGGCGAAGGCGTCGCCGAAGGTGGTGATCTCGATCCGCTCCGGGCTGCGGTCGAGTCCGGCCGCCGGGCGCGCCCGGCGGAACGCGGCGATCTCCTCCGGCCCGAACAGCTCCTCCCCGGCGCCGAACCGGACGGTCCGCGGGCCGTCGTGGAACAGCTCGTCGAGGACGCCGACGTCGTTCGAGGTGAGCGCCCGTTCGTAGCGGGCGAAGGCTGCCCGGACCTCGGCGAGCGCGGCGGGGTCGTCGACGGTCTGGTCCGGTGCCGCGGTGGCCGGCCCGGTGCCGGGGGCCGCCGTCACCGGGTGGCCGGGCTGAGCGGGGCGCCGTCCGCGGGGGCGGTGCGGACGTCGGGCACCGGGAAGGTCAGCCGGCCCGCGAGGTGGGCGAAGACCGGGCCGAGCGCGTTCATCACCACCACCGACAGCCAGGCCGCCCAGGGGCTGCCGGGCACGAATCCGAAGCCGCCGAAGAACGTCGCGAAGTACGAGGCGAAGCCGAGGAACATGCCCGGGACGAGCGAGAACAGCCGTAGCCGCCCGGCGTACATCAGGGCGGTGTTGACGACCAGGATGACGCCGGCGAGCACGGTGTCCTGGGCCAGCCGCCCCGGGCCGAGGCCGTCGCCGATCCGCTGCGTCACCAGGACGATCAGCAGGGCGAAGAACGACCCGGCGGGCATGGCCGCCCAGAGCCGCCGGGCCACCGGCAGGCTCGGGCCGCCGGCCAGGAAGGTGCCCGCCCAGGAGATGAAGATCGCCCAGGGCGGCAGGTTGAGTGCGGTACCGCCGATGAAGGCGGTGGATGCGGCCAGGACGGAGGCCGTGATCTCGTGCGGGATCCGTTCACGCATGGGGGGACTCCTGGTGTGGGGGAAGGAGGAGTGTGCAGGGGCGGTCGGGGGCGGGGTCGCGGACGCGGGGTCAGGACGTCCGGAACAGCAGGTCGGTGGTGCGGGTCGACCGGGCGACGATCCGCCCGCCCTTGATCACGGCGGTGCGGGCCGGCCGGTCCAGCAGCACGTCGCGGACGTTGTGCGTGTCCAGCACCACGAGGTCCGCCGCGGCTCCGGGCCGCAGGCCATACCGGTCGGCGACGCCGACCACCCGGGCCGCCTCGGTGGTCGCCATGGCGAGGACCCGCGCCAGGTCCTCGGGGCCGGACAGGTGGCCGGTCTGGGCGAGGAACAGCCCGACCTCCAGCAGGTCGGCGTTCCCGTACGGGGTGAAGGCGTTGCGCACGTTGTTGGACGAGTACGCGCAGGCGACCCCGGCCGCCCACAGCTCGCGGACGGGGGCGACGCCGCGCCGGGGGTTCACGGTGTCGGCCCGGCCGTTGAGATGCATGTCGGTGGCCGGCAGCGGGACGACCGCCACCCCGGCGGCGGCCAGCGCGGCCAGCACCTCCCCCCGCTCGGCGGGCGGGCGGCCGGCCAGCGAGGTCATGTGGCCGAGCGCCACCCGGCCCCGCAGCCCGCGCTCCGTGACGGCCCGCGCGATGTACCCGGCCATGGCGAACCGCGGGTCGGCGGCGTCGTCGGCGAAGTCGGCGTGCAGGTCGGCCGGGACACCGAACTCGACGGCGAGGTCCAGCACGAGGTCGACCTGGCGCCGGCAGTCCGTCAGGTCGGCCTCGTTGTAGGTGCAGCCGCCGATCACGTCGGCGCCCCGGCGGAGTGCCTCGCGCAGCAGGTCGAGTGTCCCTTCGGCCCGCAGCACGCCCTCCTGCGGGAAGGCCACCACCTGGAGGTCGACGACACCCCGGTACTCCTCGCGCAGCTCCAGCATCACGTCGAGGGCGAGCAGCCCCACGATCGGGTCGACGTCGGGGTGGGCGCGCACGAGGGTGGTGCCGTTCGCCACCGCGTCGTCCAGCACGGCCCGCGCGCGGTCCCGGACGTCCTTCGCGGTGAACGCGCGATTGAGTGCCCCGGTCACCGCGATGGCGCCGGCCAGGGTGCCGTCCGGGTTGGGTCGCTCGCGGTCCAGCAGGGCCTTGTCCAGGTGCAGATGGGACTCGATGAGGCCGGGGATCACCACCCGTCCCGCACAGTCGAGCCGTTCGGCACGGTCGAGCCGTTCGGCGTCCGCTCCGGCACCGGTCGGCGGGGTGCCGTTCGGCGCCGGACCCGGCGGGCGGGTGCCGATCGAGCGGATCAGGCCGCCGCCGAGGTGGATGTCGACCAGGTCCGCGCCGTCGGCCACCCGGGCGTTGACCAGGACGAGATCGGGCGGTGGGCTTGCGTGCATACAGGCGTCCCTTCGGGGCGGCCCGGCCTCCGTGGCTGTGCTGCCGGAGGCGGTGGGTGAACGGTGCCGAGAAGCTGTCCACCGGTTGTATACAAGCCCTTTGTTGCGGGGGATCGTCGGTCGCGCAACGCCGGTGTTTCCGGCGGAGGCCGGATCAGGGCGTCCCCGCCGGTCCGCCTACCCGCCGGACCGCCTACTCGACATCCGGCTCCGGCCGGCGCCGCCGGTACGCCGACTGGGCGAGCGCGATGTGACGGGCCACCAGCTCACGGGCCCGCTCCTGGTCGCCCTCGTCGATCGCCGACACGATCTCGGCGTGCTCCCGCCAGGAGTCGGTGGCCCGGCGGGGCAGTTCGGCGGCGTACACCCAGGCGATCTTGTCGCTGAGCTGGGTGACCAGCTGCCCGAGTGTGCGGCTCCCGGAGGCGGCGGCGATCACCTCGTGCAGCCGGCTGTTCAGCCGGGAGAGCTCCTCCAACCGCCCGTCCTCCGCGGCCTCCATGCCCAGCGAGACCAGTTCCTTCATCCGCCCGACCTGCTCCGCCGTCCGTCGCAGGGCGGCCCGCCCGGCCCCCAGCGGCTCCAGCAGGGCCCGGACCTCCAGCAGATCCTCGGCCTCGTCGTCGCTCAACTCCACCACGGCGATGCCCGCGTAGGGCCGGCTCACCAGAAAGCCCTCGGCCTCCAGCGAGCGCAGCGCCTCGCGGACCGGCACCCGGGAGACCCCGTACCGCGCCGCCATGGTCTCCTCGGTCAGCCGCTGGCCGGGGCGGTGGACACCCCGGATCAGGTCCTCGCGGATGGCCCGGACGACCGCCTGCGGCGAGACCCGCCCGCGGCTGGTGGCCGGCCGCACAACCTCGTCTTCCATGGAAACCTCGATTGGATACAATCGCCGCTCCTTCGGCGAAAGAGCTCGCGTGGCGAACGTACTACAACCCGGTACCGGCCCGATCAACGGCGACGCGTACCTCCCCTCGACCCCCGACACCGTCTCCTGGGGCCTGCTGCCGACCGCGGCCGACCGGCCCGTCCTCACCGTCGAATCCGGTTCGACGGTCTGCTTCGACACCGTCAGCCACGAGGGCCTGCTGGCCGATCAGGGCGGCGACCCGGCCGCCTTCTTCGGGGCCGCCGGCATCGCCTCCGACCAGCTGCTCGCGGACGCCCGCGACATCGGCGCCGCCCTCACCCACCGCCCCGACCGGACCGGGCCGCACATCGTCACCGGTCCCGTCGCCGTCCGCGGCGCCCGCCCCGGCGACGTGCTGGAGGTCCAGGTGCTCGGCCTGCTGCGCCGCGCACCCTACGGCGTGATCAGCAACCGGCACGGGCGCGGCGCGCTGGCCGGCGAGTTCCCGATACCCCCGCTCGGCTGGCCGGACGGTCAGCCGGTGTCCACGGTCAGCCTGGTGGCCCGGGTCGACGACGAAGGCCGCGGCCTCCTGCCCACCGGTGACGGGCGGGCGGTGCGCTTCCCGCTGGCGCCCTTCCTCGGCATCATGGGCGTCGCCACCGCCGGCGACCGCCCGCACGACTCCGTCCCGCCCGGCCCGCACGGCGGCAACCTCGACATCCGGATGCTCACCGAGGGCGCCCGGCTGTACCTGCCCGTCCAGGCGGACGGCGCGCTGTTCTACACCGGCGACCCGCACTTCGCCCAGGGGGACGGCGAGGTCTCGCTGACCGCCTTCGAGGCGCCGCTGAGGGCGACCCTGCGGCTCACCCTCCACCGCGATCCCGCCGTCCGCCGGCTCGCCGCCGAACTCGCGCTGCCCTACGCCGAGACCGCCGACGCCCACCTGCTGCTCGGGCTGGACCCGGACCTCGACACGGCCGTCCGGCAGGCCACCCGCAACGCGGTGACCTTCCTCCGGGCCCGCCACGGGCTGCCGCCGGCGGTGGCCCTCGCCTACCTCAGTGCGGCCTGCGACGTCCGGATCTCCCAGGTCGTGGACCGGGTCAAGGGCGCCCACTTCGTCCTCCCGAAGGCGGACCTCGCCGACCTCGGGACGGGCCCCGCCGCCGACGGGGAGGCGTCATGACGGCCGCCCGCCCCGGCCCCTTCGTGGCCTGGCTGCCCCAGCCGCCGACCGGGCCGGCCCCCGCCCGGGACCGGCCGAGGTTCGGGGCGGGCCCGCTGGCGGGTGTCCGGCTGGCCGTCAAGGACGTGATCGACGTCGCCGGTCTGCCCACCGGTGCCGGCCACCCCCGCTGGCTGGCCACCCACCCGGCCGCCGTGCGCGACGCCGAGGCCGTGTCCCGGCTGCGCGCCGCCGGCGCCCTGGTCGTCGGCAAGACCCACACCGACGAACTGGCGTACAGCCTCGGCGGTACCAGCGCCCACTACGGCGCCGTGCCCAACCCCGCCGCGCCCGGCCGGGTCAGTGGCGGTTCCTCCAGCGGCACCGCCGCCGCGGTCGCCGCGGGCCACGCCGATCTCGGACTCGGGACGGACACCGCGGGTTCGATCCGCGTGCCCGCCTCCTACTGCGGCCTGTACGGCTTCCGGCCCTCGCACCGGCGGGCCCCGCGCGCCGGGATCGTCCCGCTCGCACCCTCCTTCGACGTACCGGGGCTGCTGGCCCGTGACCCGGCGGTGCTGGACGCCGGCCTGCGGGCCCTGCTCGGCGCCGACGGCCCCGATGCCAGGCGCAGCACCGGAGACGACGTGCCGGCGGGGAGCCGGCCGGTGCGGCGGCTGCTCGTCCCGGACGACCTGTGGTCGCACGCCGGGGCGTCCGTCACCCGGGCGCTCGGCGGTGCGGTGGCCACGCTCACCGGGCTCGCCCCCGTCGACCGCAGGTCGTTCCGGGCGCCGGACGCACCCGGCTGGGAGCGCACCCGGGAGGCGTTCGCCGCCGTCCAGGCGGCCGAGGCCTGGGCGGCGCACGGTGACTGGATCACCGAGCACCGCCCGGAGTTCGGGCCGGGCGTGGGCGCCCGGTTCGCCGCGGCCCGCGCGGTGACGGCGGAGCGTGCGGAGCTGGCCCGGACGGAGCTGGCGGCCGGGCTCGCGCCGCTCCTGGAACTCCTCCACGGCGGCGACCTGCTGGTGCTCCCGGCCGCGCCGGGGCCCGCACCCCGGTTGACCGGGCCGGTGCACCCGCCGGAGGTACCCGCGGACCGCCGGACGGCGCGAGGACCCGCGGCCCCGGACCGCAGGGCCGCCACCGTGCTGCTGACCTGCCTGGCCTCGGCCGCGGGGGCGCCGGCCCTCTGCATCCCGGCCGCCCGGCTGGACGGCGCCCCGCTCGGCCTCTGCCTGGTGGCCGCCCCGGGCTCCGACGAGCAACTGCTCGACCTGCTGGCCGTACTCGCGCCGGCCCTCACCCAAGGCCGGCCGGCCGTCCCCGGCTCGTCCGACCCGGCCGCGGCGCCCGTCCCGATCCCTCGGTTCGCCCCGCCGCCCCAGCCCGCCCCGCCCCAGCCGTCCGCCGGGCCCGAGGCGTCCGCCGGGGCTGGCCCCACCCCCGCGAAAGGCCACTGATGAAGCGCCCCCTCGCCCTGCTGGAACGCGTCGGGATCGACCCGTACCTGTTGGCCATCCTCGCCACCGTCACTCTCGCCGTCGCACTGCCCGCCGGCGGGTCGGCGGCCCGCGGGCTCTCGGCGGCCACGACCGTGCTGATCGGCCTGCTGTTCTTCCTGTACGGCGCCCGGCTCTCGCCCCGGGCCGCGCTGGCCGGCGCCACCCACTGGCGGCTGCACCTCACCATCCTGGCGGCCACCTTCGCGGTGTTCCCGCTGCTCGGGCTGGCCGCCCAGGCGCTGGCGGCCCCGGTGCTCGGGCCGGACCTCGCCCGCGGTGTGCTCTTCCTCTGCCTGCTGCCGTCCACCGTGCAGTCCTCGATCGCGTTCACGGCGATCGCCGGCGGCAACACCGCGGGAGCGGTCTGCGCGGCCTCCTTCTCCAGCCTGCTCGGCATCGTCGTCACGCCGCTGCTGGCCTCCGTGCTGCTCGGCGGTGCGGGCGCGGTGCGACTCGACGCAGGGGCGGTGCTGACCCTCGTCCTGCAACTGCTGCTGCCCTTCCTGCTCGGCCAGCTCTCGCGCCGCTGGACGGCCGGGTGGATCGCCGCGCACAAGCCGGTGGTGACGGCGGTGGACCGCGGGTCGATCCTGGTCGTCGTCTACGGCGCCTTCAGCGAAGGCATGGTGGCCGGGATCTGGCACACCGTCTCGCCCGGCCGGCTGCTCCTGCTGCTGGGAGTCTGCGTGCTGCTGCTGACGGCCGCGCTGACCCTGACCGACCAGGGCGCGCGGCGGTTGGGGTTCTCCCGCGAGGACCGCATCACGGTGGTCTTCTGCGGCTCCAAGAAGAGTCTGGCGAGCGGGCTGCCGATGGCCGCGGTGCTGTTCGCCTCCTCGGGCCTCGGGCTGATCGTGCTTCCGCTGATGCTCTTCCACCAGGTGCAGCTGATGGCCTGTACGGTGCTGGCCCGCCGGTGGGGCGCCGCGGCGGCGGCCGACCGCGTCCGGGCGGGGGCAGCCGTCCCGGTCGGCTGACCCCGGCGGTCGAACGGCCCCGCAGTCCCGCGGCGCGGACGGTGAGATCCCCGATACACCCGCGTAACGCGGCGGTGCGGTCCGGGCAATGCGGTCCCCCTACGGTCGGCTCGACGGATTTCGTATACAAAAGCGAGATCCCCGGCCCGAGGAGCCCGATGAGCCCGCGCACCGCAGCAGACCGCGCCACAGCGCCCACCCGCACACAACCGCGCACACCGCCGCCCGCGGCGCCGCCCGCACCTGCGGGGACGACCCCGCACGGCGGCGCCGCGGACGAGTACGAGCACCGGCCGGTGCCGCCCGAGGCCCGGCGCAGCCTGCTCTCGGTGGCCGCGGTCTGGGGCGGATTCCCGATGTGCCTGGGCAACGCGGTCTTCGGTGGCCTGATCGTCTACAACCTGGGCCTGCTGCGCGGCATGCTCGCCGTCCTGGTCGGAAACCTCGTCCTGCTCGGGTACGTCGGCACCCTCAGCCACCTCGCGGGCCGGACGGGCGAGAACTTCTCGCTCCAGTCCCTCACCACCTTCGGCCGACGCGGCCGGACCCTGGTGGTGGGCTTCCTCTCCACCGTGGTGGTCGGCTGGTTCTCGTACCAACTCGGGCTCACCGGAAGCACGTTCCACGACCTCTTCGGCTGGGCACCGGTCTGGGGCGCGCTGCTGGGCTGCGCCTTCTACACCGCGGTGGCGGTGGCCGGGATCCGGGCACTGTCGGTCCTGGGGCTGGTCGGCACACCGCTCTTCCTGGTGCTGGCCGCCGTCGCGCTGATCTTCGGCACCCGCGACGGCGGCTCACTGGGCAGCGCGGTGGCCTACCACGGCGAAGGGCACGCGATCCCGTTCTGGGCCGCCGTCAGCATCGTGATCGCGGGGTTCGCGGACTCCGGCACGATGACCGCCGACTTCACCCGGTGGGCCAAGGACGGCCGGTCCGCCGTCGCCGCCACCGCCGCGGCCTTCCCGCTCGCCAACACCGTGGCGTACCTGGTCGGCGGCCTGGTGGTGGCCGTCGGCGGCGCCGCCGATCCGGCCCGCGACGGCGGGGCCTTCCTCGGCCTGCTCACCGGCCACGGCCCGCTGCTCACCGCTCTCGCGGTGCTCTTCGTGCTCACCAACCTCGGGTCCGTCGCCTCGCACTGCCTCTACAACGCCGCGGTCGGCTGGTCCGGCGTCACCCGCGCCCGGATGCGGACCCTGGCACTCGCACTGGGCGCGGCCGGTCTGGTCGTGGCACTCACCGGGGTCTGGAGCTCGATCGTGGAATGGCTCTCCCTGCTCGGCATCGTCGTCCCGCCGATCGGCGCCGTCCTGATCATCGATCACCTGATGCCGCACTGGGGGGCCGCCCGGCGCGCGGTGGAATCCGTCCGCCTCCCGGCCCTCGCCGCCTGGGCCGCCGGCTCGGCCGCCGCGACGCTCGTCCACGAGCAACTGCCGGGCTCGGTGGACGCCCTGGTCGGGATCGCCGTCGCGGCACTGTGCTACGCCGTCCCCGGACTGCTCCGCCCGGCCGGGCCCGGTGCCGGGCCGGTCGGTACTGCCGCCGTACCGTCCCTCACCCCTGGGGAGCGCCGGTGAACCGCGCCGAACGCGACGAGCTGTGCTTCCTGCCGGCCACCGAGCTGGTGGCTCTGGTCCGCCGCCGTGCCCTGTCACCCGTCGAGATCGTGGACGCCGTCCTGGACCGCATGGCCGAGGTCGACCCGGTCCTCGGCGCCTTCTGCACCCCGACCCCCGAGCGGGCCCGCGCCCGGGCCGCGAGCCTGGCCGACGACCTCGTCCACGGCCGGCCGACCGGGCCGCTGGCCGGTGTGCCGATCGGGGTGAAGGACCTGCTGTCCACCGCCGGCATCCGGACCACCTCGGGCTCCGCCGTCCACGCCGACCACGTCCCGGACGAGGACGACATCGTGGTGGAACGCTCGGTGGCGGCCGGCGCGGTGGTGCTCGGGAAGACGAACGCGACCGAGTTCGGCTACAGCCCGGTCGGCCACAACGAGCTCTTCCCCGCCACCCGCAACCCCTGGAACCCGGCGCTGACACCGGGTGGTTCGAGCGCCGGGTCGGCGGCCGCCGTCGCCGCCGGGCTCGGCCCGGTCGCGCTCGGCAGCGACGGCGGCTGTTCGGTCCGGGTGCCCGCCGCGCACTGCGGCCTGGTCGGCTTCAAGGCGTCGATGGGCCGCGTCCCGGTGTACCCCGGCTGCCGGGACGAGCGGCTGCCCGGCGTCTCCGGCTGGGAGAGCGTGGAGCACATCGGTCCGCTGACCCGGACGGTCGCCGACGCGGCCCTGGTGCTGTCGGTCCTGGCCGGTCCCGATCCGCGCGACCGGCACTCGATCCCCTGCGGCGACGTCGACTGGCAGGAGGCCGCCCGGCGCGGCGCGGCGGACGGCGTCGCCGGCCTGCGGGTCGCCTGGAGCCCCGACCTCGGCCACCTCGCGGTCGACCCGGAGGTCCGCCGGATCACGCGGGCCGCGGTGGACGTGTTGGAACGCGAACTCGGCTGCCGGGTCGAGCAGGTGACGCCGGACTGGGCTGACCCGGCCGCCGCGTTCCAGGCCCTGGTCGTCGCCGAGACCGACCTGCGGGGGATGCGGCGCATGATCGACGAACACGGACCGCGGATGTCCCCGCACCTGGTCGCCTGGATGCGCCACCCCTGGACGGCCGAGGACCTGACCGACGCCAACATCGCCCGCAAGGCCCTGGTCAACCGGATGGCCCGGCTGATGGCCGACCACGACGTGCTCGTCACCCCCACCGCGGCCGTGCCGCCCTTCCCCGTCGGCGTCCTCGGGCCGACGGAGACGGACGGACGCACGGTGGCGGAGACCGCCTGGATCGGCTTCAACTACCCGGCGAGCCTGACCGGTCAGCCCGCCGTCAGCGTGCCCGCCGGGTGGACGGCCGACGGGCTGCCGGTCGGGCTCCAGATCGTCGGACGCCACCTGGCCGACGCCACCGTGCTACGGGTGGCCGCGGCTTTCGAACGCGTCGCCCCATGGGCCCACCGACGTCCCGGAGGCATCCAGGCGGTCGGCCGGGCCGGGAGCTGACGGTCCGGCTCCCGGCCTGCCCGGGCAGCGAACCGGGCCAGGGCGAAACGGCCTTCACCATGCGTCTGCTCGCCCGCCGTGTCCAGAACCTGCCCGAGGAGGTCAAGGAGCCGTCCCGCCCCGCCGCCGAAGCCGTCCGCTCCTGCCGGCCGCACCTACGGGAACTCGTGGGCGTCGGGCCCCCCAGCCACGCCGCCCCGCTCATCGCCGCGGGCGACGCCCCTGACAGGCTCGTCGACGGGGAGCCCTTCGCCGCCCCGTGCGGGGTCAGCCCGGTGGAGCGGCCCTGCGGCAGGACCCGAGGCCGGCGCCTCGGATGTCCGCAGTCCCGGGCCCGGTGGCGCCCGCAGGAGCGCGCGCACAACCGACGGAGATGCGTCACGGGTGCGCGTCCTACGCGTTCGGGTCCCACTCTGCGAGCTGCTCCATCGGCTCGGTGTCGCCGGTGCTCTCCAGGCCGTCGAGCGGGGTGCGCGCGTAGAAGTAGAGGACCAGTTCGCTCGCCGCGCCCCGCATCGCCAGGTCGCCCGGCTCCGCGTCGGCGGCGAGGTCGTCGCAGTGGACGCCGTCGGCGTTGAGGGTCAGGCGCCAGGAGCGGCCCTCGGTCGCGTGCAGGTCGATGGTCGCCGGCTTGAACGGCCAGGGGACGGTCGTCGCCGAGACGGTCGTCAGGAACTCGTCGACGCCCTCGACCGCGACGTCCGTCGGCAGTGGCTGTGCGGCCCCCTGGGTGAGCTGGGCGTCGTAGGTGTGGACGGCGAACTCCTGGATCTGGTGCCGGGCCACGGCTCCACTGGTCTCCGGGGCCTGCGAGCGGCCCCACCAGGTCCAGCAGCCGCGGTCCGGGCCGGCCTCGCGCATCGCGTCGAGCATGAGCTCGGTCGACTCGGCGAGCCAGGCGTCCAGGGCTTCGCGGTCGCGGGGCGCGGTCGGAGCACCCTTCGGGTCCGTCCTCGCCGGGGGCTCGGCGCCCGGGCCGGCCGCGACGATGGCGGCCTGGCGGCGGCGGCCGTCGCCGAGGTGCTGCGCCAGTTCGCGCAGCGTCCAGTCCGGGCAGGTCGGGACCTGGACGTCAAGGTCGGGGGCGGACGCGATCGCGGCGCGGAACGCGGCCGAGCGGTCGTCGATCAGCCGCAGGACCTCGGGGAACTCCACAGTATTCTGCACCTCGGTTGTGTATCACGGTGCTCCGACCGCCGGGTAGCGAATTTGTCCGACGAACGCGTCGACGGCCGGGCGGGGCGCCGGCGCCGAAGCCGTCCTGGGTACGTCCGGTACGAGAACGACCCGGGCGCACGCCCGGGCGTGCGCCCGACGCCGCGCGCCGATCCGCCGAGATCCGCCGGACAGGCCCTACTGGCCCTGCTCAGCACGGGTGGAGGGCAGGTGGGTGAACCGGAACTCCGTCCGGCTGGTGAACCGCTCGCCCGGGCGCAGGACGGTGCTCGGGTACTCCGGCCGGTTGGGGGAGTCCGGCAGGTGCTGGGTCTCCAGGCAGACACCGCCCTGAGGTGGGTGGCGGTGGCCGTCGGCGTCCGCGAGGGTGCCGTCGAGCTGGTTGGCGCTGTAGACCTGCAGGCCCGGTTCGGTGGTCCAGACTTCGAGGGTCCGTCCGCTCGCCGGATCGGCCAGCCGGGCGGCCCGGCGCGGCTCGCCGGGTCGGGCCGGGGGCCGCAGGACCCAGCAGTGGTCGAAGCCGCCGGCGTTCTTCAGCTGCTGGTCCTCGGCCGCGAGCGCCTCGCCGATCGCCCGGGCCCGGGTGAGGTCGAACGGGGTGCCCGCCACCTCCCGGGGCCGGCCGAGCGGGATGGCGTCGGGCGCGACCGGCAGGTAGTGGTCCGCGTCCACCTCGACCAGGTGCCCGAGGACGTCGCCGGAGCCGGCGCCGCCCAGGTTGAAGTACGCGTGGTTGGTCAGGTTCACCACCGTGGGGCGGTCGGTGACGGCTTCGAAGGTCACCGACAGGGTGCCGCTCTCGTCCAGCGCGTACCGCGCGCTCACCGACAGCGCGCCGGGGAAGCCCATGTCCCCGTCCGGGCTGAGCAGTGAGAGCCGTACCGCGGCCCGGTCCGCGGCCGGTTCGGCCTGCCAGAGCCGGGCGTGGAAGCCGTCCGGGCCGCCGTGCAGGGCGTGCCCCCGGTCGTTCGCCGGCACCCGGTGGGCCCGGCCGTCGATGCTGAACCGGCCGTCCGCGATGCGGTTGGCGTACCGCCCGACCAGGGCGCCGAAGTACGGGCTGCGGGCGGCGTAGGCGGGCACGTCCGGAAGGGAGAGCACGACGGAGGCGCCGCGCCCGGCCGCGTCCGGGACGGTCAGCCGGTGCAGGACGCCGCCGTAGGTGAGGATCTCGGCGCTCACGCCGGAGGCGGACTCCAGTCTCCAGAGGTCCACGGGACGTCCGTCGGGGGTGTTGCCGAACGGTTCGCGGTGGGGCGTGGGCTGGGGCATCGTCAGTCCTCGGGGAGATGCGGCATGCCGTGGGTCGGCGGTGGTCGATTGCGCTGGTGGATTGCGCTGGTGGATTGCGCTGGGGGATCAGGTGCGCCGGGCGGTCGACTCCCGCACCGTGAGGGTGTAGCCGGGCTGGATGTGTTCGGGCTCCAGCCCCGGGGTGTCGGCGAGTCGGGCGACGACCCGCTGGACGGCGAGTCTGGCGATGGCTTGTTTGTCGGGTGAGACGGTGGTGAGGGCGACGGGTGAGAAGCGGCCTTCTTCGATGTCGTCGAAGCCGACGACGGAGATGTCGTGGGGTACGCGTAGTCCGCGTTCGGTGAGGACTCTCATGGCGCCGAGGGCGACGAGGTCGTTGTAGGCGAAGACGGCGTCGGGTTGTTCGCCGCGGTCGAGGACGGCGTTCATGGCGGCGGCGCCGTCGACTCGGCCGAATCCGTCGGTGGCGGCGACGAGTGTGTCGTCGCAGGGTAGGCCGGTGGCGGTGAGTTCTTCGCGCCAGCCGCGCAGTCGTAGGTGTGCGGGGCGTCGGGCGCTTTCGCGGCGGGCGCCGAGGAAGGCGATGCGGTGGTGTCCGAGGCCGGTGAGGTGGCGGACGGCGCTGCGTGCGGCGGCGACGTTGTCGATGGCGATCTGGTCGTAGGGGGCGTCGTACTCGCGTTCGCCGAGCAGGACGAGGGGGGCGTCTTCGGATCGGCCGAGGAGGTCTTCGGCTTCGAGTTCGATCGGGCTGAGGATGAGGCCGTCGATGACGTGGGCGCGGAAGCCCTGGGAGACCAGGATTTCGTTCTCGCGTCGGCCGCCGGTGTGGTCCAGTAGCACGGTGTAGTCGTGGCGGGCGGCGGCGTCGATGACGGCGCCGGCGAGTTCGGCGAAGTAGGGGTTGCCGAGTTCCGGTACGGCCAGCGCGATGATCCCGGTGCGGCCCTTGCGCAGGTGGCGGGCGATCAGGTTGGGCCGGTAGCCCAGTGCGTCGATCGCCGCCTGCACCCGCTCGCGCATCGCGGGGGTGACATGCGGGTAGTTGTTCACCACGTTCGAGACGGTCTTCACCGACACGCCCGCGAGCTGCGCGACGTCCTTCAGGCTGGCGCCCACGGATTTCCTTCCTTCGGCCGGCCGTTTCGGCGCGGCGGTGCCCGGCCCCGGCCGGGCCGGCCGCCGGTGACATCCGGGGCCGGGGCCGGGCGTGTTCGGGGCCGGGCGGGCTCAGGTCCGGCGGACCTTCGAAAGATAGCGCTGGGTGACCACGACCAGGATCAGGAACCCGCCGCTGACCACCGACTGGTACGAGGAGTTGAGCGAGCCGATCTGGTTGATCAGGTTCTGGATGACCGCGAGCAGCAGGACGCCCCACAGGGTGCCGGAGACCGAGCCGGCGCCGCCGACCAGCAGGGTGCCGCCGATGACGACGGCGGAGATGGCGTCGAGCTCCATGCCCACCCCGATGATCGTCACGCCGGAGGAGAGCCGTGCGGCGTTGAGTGCCCCGGCGAGGCCGGCGAGCAGCCCGCTCAGCACGTAGACCAGCACCTTGGTGCGGGCCACCGGAAGTCCCATCAGGGTGGCGGCGTCACTGCTGCCGCCGACGGCGAACATCGCCTGGCCGAGCGAGGTCCGCTGGAGGACCAGGCCGCCGACGGCGAACAGCGCCAGGGCGATCAGCACGGGGTACCCGAACCCGCCCACCGTGCCCTGGCCCAGCTCGGCGAAGAACGAGCCGCGCGGGACGAGGTAGGTGGTGGCGCCCTCGTGGGTGAGTGCGAGCAGCAGGCCGCGGGCGGCGAGCAGGGAGGCCAGCGTGACGATGAACGGCGCCATCCCGGCCCTGGCCACCAGCAGGCCGTTGATCGCGCCGATCGCGCCGCAGACCGCGAGCGGCACCAGCAGGGCCGGGACGGCGCCCCACTGGGAGGCCCAGGCGGCCAGCACGCCGCCGAGGGCGAAGACCGAGCCGACCGACAGGTCGATCCCGCCGGTGATGATCACCATCGTCATGCCGAGCGCGACGATCGACAGGAAGGAGACCTGCACGGTGATGCTGCGGGCGTTGTCCACGCTGGCGAAGGCGGGGAAGACGAGCGAGGAGACGACGACGACCAGGAGCAGGACGGCCAGCACGCCCTGACGGCGCAGCAACTCGACGGCCCTGGCCGGGGCGCCGGCGGGCAGCGGGCCCGGCCGTGGAGCGGTGGTGGCGTTGGCGGTGGAGAGGAGGTTCATCGGGATCGACGCTCCCGGGCGACGTAGACGGCGACGAGGATGATGGCGGCCTGCGCCAGCTGGGCGGTGGAGTCGTGCAGGTTGTGGCTGACCAGGGTGGCGTGCAGCAGCTGCATCAGCAGCGCGCCGGTCACCGTGCCCAGCACCCGGATCGAGCCGCCGGTCAGCGGGGTGCCGCCGACCACCACGGCGGTGATGGCGGAGAGCTCCATCAGGTTGCCGAGCGCGGACGGGTCGCTGGCGGTGAGCCGCGCCGTGGCCAGCACACCCGCCAGTGCGGCGAACGCGCCGCAGAGCACGTAGACCCCGATCAGCACCCGCCGCACCGGGAGTCCGGCGAGCGCGGCCGCTGCCCGGTTGCCACCGACGGCGACCAACTGCCTTCCGAAGGTGGTGCGTTGGACGAGGAAGGCGACGGCCAGCGCCAGCACTCCGGCGATCAGGACGACCAGCGGGACGCCCAGCAGGCTGTCGGTGCCGAGCCCCAGCAGGTCGGTGTTCTGGATCTGCTTGAGCTGGCCGTCGGCGATCACCAGGGCGAGGCCCCGGCCGCCGACGAACAGGGCGAGGGTGGCGACGATCGGTTGGAGCCCGACCAGGGAGACCAGCGAGCCGTTGACCGCGCCGACCACCACCCCGGCGAGCAGGGCGACCAGCAGCGCCGGGACCAGGCCGTAGCCCAGGTAGAGCGGCAGCAGCGAACTGGCCAGCGCCATCGTGGAGCCGACCGACAGGTCGACGCCCTCGGTGCCGATCACCAGGGCCATGCCGAGCGCGACGATGACCACGGGGGCGACCTGGACGAGCTGGGTGCGCAGGTTGGCGACGGTCAGGAAGTGCTCGGTGAAGAGCGCGTTGAACACCAGGAGCACCGCGACGGCGAGGTAGACGCCGTACTGCTGGAGCAGCCGCGTGACGTCCGGCCGGGCGGCGGCCGTCCGGGGGACGGTGAGGGGGGCGTGGGTCATCGGGGGCCGTCCTGGCCGTCGGGGGCGTCGTGGCCGTCACGGGCGGGGGAGTGGGGGGCGGTGCCCCCGGTGGGGGCGTCGGCGGAGTGGAGGGCGGGGGCGTCGGGGGAGTGCGCGTCGGGGGAGTGGGCGGCGAGCACGGCCAGCAGGTCGTCCTCCGTCACCTGCTCCCCGGCCAGCTCGCCGGCGACCGCGCCGCCGCGCAGCACCAGGAGGCGGTCGGCGCCCTCGATCAGCTCCTCGATGTCCGAGGAGATCAGCAGCACGGCCAGGCCCTCCCGGGCGAGTTCGTCGATGAGGGCCTGGACCTCGGCCTTGGCGCCGACGTCGATGCCGCGGGTCGGCTCGTCCAGCAGCAGGACCTTGGGCTCCAGGCAGAGCCAGCGGGCCAGCAGCACCTTCTGCTGGTTGCCGCCGGACAGTTCGCCGACCTTCTGCTCGGGGCTGGAGGCCTTGATCCGCAGCCGCTTCATGAAGATCTCGACGATCTTGTCCTGCTTGGCGCGCGAGACGACACCGAGCCGGGAGAGCCGGGGCATCGCCGCGAGGACGATGTTCTCGCGCACCGAGAGGCCGGGCACGATGCCCTCGGCCTTGCGGTCCTCCGGCAGCAGGCTGATGCCCGCCCGGATCGCCGCCGCGGGGCTGTGCCGGCGCAGCGGTTGTCCGGCGACCCGGATCTCGCCGCCGTCCAGGGCCAGGGCTCCGGCGAGCGCCTTGGCGGTCTCGCTCCGGCCGGATCCCAGCAGGCCGCCGAGGCCGAGCACCTCGCCGGGCCGCAACGCCAGGTCGATGTCGTGGAGTTCGTGGCCGCGGGTCAGGCCGGTGGCGGTCAGGACGGGCTCGCGCTCGGAGTGGTGTCCGTCGCCGAAGGCGGTGACTCCGTCGTGGCGGACCGCGGTGAGCTCGCGGCCGAGCATCATCGCGACCAGCTGCATCCGGTTCAGCTCGGCCAGCGGGCCGGTGTGCACCAGCTTTCCGTCGCGCAGCACGGTGACGCGCTCGCAGATCCGGTACAGCTCGTCCATCCGGTGGCTGACGTAGACGACGGCGATCCCGCGCTCGTGCAGCTCGCCGATCACCCGGAAGAGCGTCTCCACCTCGCGCGGTTCCAGCGCGGAGGTGGGTTCGTCCATCACCACCACCCGGGCCTGGACCGAGACGGCCCGGGCCAGTGCGACCATCTGCTGGGTGCCGACGCCCAGGGTGTCCAGCGGGCGCCGGACGTCGGCGGTGACGCCGAGGCCGGCCAGCAGCTCGGTGGCCTCCCGGTGCATGCGGTGGAAGTCGATCAGGCCGAAGCGGGTCTTGGGCTCGCGGCCGAGGAAGATGTTGCGCGCCACGCTCATCAGCGGGACGAGGTTGACCTCCTGGTAGATGGTGGCGACGCCGGCCTGCTGGGCCTCGGACGGGCGGCCGAACGACACCGGCTCGCCGCCCAGGCGCAGTTCACCGCCGTCGGGGCGGTGCACGCCGGTGAGGACCTTGATCAGGGTGGACTTGCCGGCGCCGTTCTCGCCGACGAGGGCGTGGATCTCGCCGGCGCGCAGGGTGAAGGAGACGTCGTCCAGTGCCACCACGCCGGGGAAGCGCTTGCTGACGCCGATCGCCTCCAGGACGGTCGACGCGTCGGTGGCCGCCGGTGCGGGCTTCGCCGGGACGGCTGGGAGTGGTGCCATGGTGATGGCCTTCCAGGGCTGGGCGGGGTTTCGGGAGAGGAGGGGCCGGGCCGTACGGCGCCGTGCGGGCGCGCACGGCCCGGCTGCTCGTCGACCGCCCGGACGGCGGTCGCGCGGCGGCTTCCCGTCAGTAGGCGCCGTCGAGGGAGGACTTGGCGTTGTCCGGGTCGTAGGCGCGGTCCGTGATGATCACGTTGGCCGGGATGCCCTGGCCGTCGAAGAACTTCTGCGCGGTCGCGAACGCGAGCGGACCGAAGCGCGGGTTGGACTCGATGACGCCGTTGTACTCGCCGCCGGCCAGCGCCTGGACGGCGTTGCGGGTGCCGTCCACGGAGACGATCTTGATGTCGGTGCCGGGCTTCTTGCCGGCGCCCTTGACGGCGGTGACGGCGCCCAGGCCCATCTCGTCGTTCTCCGCGTACACGGCCGTGATGTCGGGGTGGGACTGGAGCAGCTGCTCGGTCACCTGCTGGCCCTTGTCGCGGGCGAACTCGCCGGTCTGCTGGGCGACGATCTGCAGGCCGGGGGCGGTGGCGGCGATCTGGTCGACGAAGCCCTTGGTGCGGTCGGTGGTCACGCCGTTGCCCGAGGTGCCGAGCAGGATCGCGACCTTGCCGGTGCCGCCGGTCGCCTTGACCAGGGCGTCGGCGGCCCGCTTACCCTGCTCGACGAAGTTGGAACCGATGAAGGTCAGGTAGTCCTTGCAGGCGGTGGCGTTGAGCTTGCGGTCGATGGTGATGACCGGCACGTGCTTGGCGGCGGCTGCCTGCAGGGCCGGCTCCAGCCCGTCCGAGTTGAGCGGGGCGATGATCAACAGCTGCGCGCCCTGGTTCAGCATGTCCTGGATGTCGCTGATCTGCTTGGGCAGTTGGGACTGGGCGTTGGTGGTGAGGAGCTTCTTGACGCCGAGCTTGGCCGCCTCGTCCTTGATCGACTGGGTCTCGGCGATCCGGAACGGGTTGGCCTCCTTCTCCGACTGCGAGAAGCCGACCACGGCGTCCTTGAGGTCCAGCTTGGCTGCGCCGTAGCTCTGGAGGTTGCAGCCGCCGGCCGCGTCGCCGGCCGCTGCCGCGCTCGGCGAGGCGACCACCTGGGCACCGGCGCTGGAGTTCGCGGCGGAGGACGAGGAGGAGCCCTCCTGCTTCGCGCAGCCGGAGGCGGTCAGGGCGGCCGCCACGGTGAGCAGGCAGGCGGCGGTGAGGGTGCGGGATCTGCGAATGGTCATGCTCACGACACTCCTTGGGGGCGGCGGTGGGACCGCTGGGGGTTCGGTCCTGAGGGGGCCGGAGCCGTCTCCGGCGCCGGTCGGATCCGGGCGACTGCTGTACGTCGGGCGGGACGTGAACTGCGCTGATGTCAGCGGACAGTGCGGTGGTTCCGGTGGTTCCGGGTGCCGCCGAGCGATTCCGGGGGTGCCGGGTCGCTGGCGTTTACAACGTTATACACATCGGAAGCGAGCGTGCCAAGAGATCGCTCTCCCGGTTTCCGGAACATTTCCCGACCGTGACCTGAGCGGCCTCGCGGAGGTCGTCGCGCGGGTCGCCGAAACACGACGTCCGAGCGCTGCGTAAGCGCCGGCCAGGCCGTGTGGGCTACCGGCGAGGCCTCGGCGGCGCGGTCGTGTCGGTTTCGGGCGAACTGCGTCAGGGGTCTGGACATGACTCCTGACGCATGCTCTTATGCCGTTGGCAGCAGCGTTTCCAACGTTGGAAGAGCGCCTCTCCAAACCAGCTCCACCGTGGTCGAGCCCGCCACCAGCCCCGGCTCCTCCGCTCCCGGCCCGCCCCGACCGTCCCCGGTCGCAGGGGCGCCGCCCGGCGTCCCACCACTCCCGGCGCTCGACCGCCCGGCGCTCCGTCGCCGGGCCTGCACACCGTCAGGTCTGCGCACCCTCAGGTCCGTACACCATCAGGCCTGCACACCGAGGGGCGTGCGCACGACCCGGGCGCCGTGTGACCGGACGGCTCCACCACCGTGCGCACCAGCACGGGGGCACCCCGTCCCCAGGAGCGTCCCCCCGCTACAGCCCCGTGACACCCCCCAACGTCCCCTCGGACGGGCGGATCGCCGCCCGAGGGGTGCCCCACCACCCTCCAGCCCCCCGTGTGAGGAGCCACCGCATGACACGACAGCCAGCCACCCGACACCGGCGCAGGACGTGGGCACTGCTGCTGGCAGCGACACTCTCGCTGCCCGTGGTCGGCCTGGTCCCCGGAGCCTCGGCCGCCGAGTCCTCCGACAGCGCCGTGACGTTCGCCGCCGCCGACCCCGTCACCCAGGCGCACGGCCTGAAGGGCGAGTACTACCGGATGTCGGCCCCGGGTGCGCGTGACTTCGCCGAGCTCGGCGGCGTCGCGCTCGACCCGCAGATCAGCCTCCCCGGCCTGGCGTCGACCTTCCAGGAGACGACCGGTCGCCAGGAGAACACCACCGCCCGCTGGACCGGCCAGATCGAGGCCCCCGCCGACGGCGACTACACCTTCTACGCCATCGGCGACAACGGCTTCCGCCTGTTCATCGACGGCGCGCCCGTCATCGACCACTGGGTGCCCGACTGGGACCGCGAGCAGACCAGCGCCGTCCTCCACCTCAAGGCCGGCGAGCGGCACGACTTCCGCCTGGAGATGTTCCAGGACGTCGGCGGAGCCAACATGTACCTCCGCTGGTCGAGCCCGGCGCTGCCCAAGCAGCTGGTGCCGGAGAGCGCCTTCACCCCGCCCGCCGGCTTCAGCGTCTACCCGGTCGCCCTGTCCGTCGCCAAGGACGGCCTCAAGGTGCAGGCCACCTTCGACGGCAAGGTCGGCAACGCGGCAGGCGTCGCCGGCCACCTGACGGTCGAGTCCGACACCACGCCGATGCCCGTCAAGGCGGTCACCACCGCCTCCGACGACAAGCGGTCGGTGATCGTCAAGCTCTCCGAGCCGATCCAGAAGGGTCAGCAGGTCCGGGTCCGCTACGACGGCAAGGGCGGCCTGACCTCCGCCGGCCAGATCGTGCCGGAGATCGCCCGCACCGCCGCCAACGCCTCCGAGCACCGCCTCACCACCCCGTGGACCGACAAGGTCGACAAGAACCACCCGCTGCCCGAGTACCCCCGTCCGCAGCAGGTGCGCGACGACTGGCTGAACCTCAACGGCCCCTGGCAGTTCGCCGGAGCCGCCGCGGGCGAGCAGCCCGTCTTCGGCAAGGACCTCGGCGAGAAGATCATCGTGCCGTACCCGGTCGAGTCGATGCTCTCCGGCCTGGAGCGGCACGAGGACCACATGTTCTACCGCCGCACGGTCACCGTCCCCAAGGGCTGGAAGATCGGCTCCGGCCAGCGCCTCAAGCTGAACTTCGGCGCCGTCGACAACCAGGCCACCGTCTGGGTCAACGGCACCAAGGTCGCCGAGCACACCGGCGGCTACACCGGCTTCTCCGCAGACATCACCGACGCCCTCAAGGGCACCGGCCCGCAGGAGATCGTCGTCGCGGTCACCGACACCGCCGGCGCCAACCAGCCCCTCGGGAAGCAGTCCGCCAACCCCGGCGGCATCGTCTACACCCAGTCGTCGGGCATCTGGCAGACCGTCTGGCTGGAGCCCGTCGCGGCCACCTCCATCGACACCGTCACCACCACCCCCGACATCGACAGCGGCACCCTCGCCGTCACCGTCAACTCACCCGGCGCACCCGCCGGCACGCTGGTCAAGGCCGTCGCCAAGGACACCGCCGGCAACGTCGTCGGCTCGGTCAGCGGCCCCGCCAACACCCTGCTCCACCTGCCGGTGAGCAACCAGCACCTGTGGACGCCGGACGACCCTTACCTCTACGACCTCAAGGTCACCCTGACCAGCGGCAAGCAGACCGACACCGTCAAGAGCTACTTCGGCATGCGCAAGGTCGCCATCCAGGACGTCGGCGGCTACCAGAAGATCGTCCTCAACGGGAAGCCGATCTTCTCGCTCGCCGAACTCGACCAGGGCTTCTGGCCGGACGGCCTCTACACCGCACCCACCGACGCCGCCATCACCTTCGACCTCAAGGCGCAGAAGGACCTCGGCTTCAACGCCGTCCGCAAGCACATCAAGGTCGAGTCGCCGCGCTGGTACTACCAGGCCGACAAGCTGGGCCTGCTCGTCTGGCAGGACTTCGTCTCCGGCGACTTCAGCAGCACCGCCGGACAGCAGGAGTTCGTCGCCGAGGGCATGGCGGAGATGAAGCTCCTCCACAACTCCCCGTCCCTGATCGGCTGGATCGTCTTCAACGAGGGCTGGGGCGAGTGGAACCGCGAGGAGACCGGCAAGCTCACCGAGGCCGTCAAGGCCGCCGACCCCTCCCGCATCGTCAACGCCCACAGCGGCGTCAACTGCTGCGCCTCCAAGGGTGACTCCGGCAAGGGCGACATCATCGACCACCACGACTACGGCAACAACGACCCGGCGTTCCCGGACGGCAAGCGCGCGGCGATGGACGGCGAGCACGGCGGCTTCACCCTCCGCGCCCCCGGCCACATGTGGCCCGGCGCCCCGACCGTCATCTACAGCGGCGTGACCGACAAGGCCGCCCTCACCAGGAAGTACGTCGAGAACACCGAGACGTTCTACCTCGCCGCCGCCGGCGCCGAACTCTCCGGCTCCGTCTACACCCAGGTCACCGACCTGGAGAACGAGCTGAACGGCCTCTGGACGTACGACCGCCGCCAGATCAAGGTGGACCCGGCCCAGGTCCGTGCGATCAACCTCAAGGTCATCGCGGCCGGCGCCGCGGCCGGCGCCCGCTCGGAGCTCAAGGGCGGCGGGTCCTGGTCCCTCGACGAGGGCACCGGCACCACCGCGGCCGACCAGGGCCCGAACAAGGCCCCGCTGACCCTGACCGCCGGCACCACCTGGACCCCCGGCGTCAGCGGCAGCGCCCTGAAGTTCGACGGCCAGGCGCAGTACGCCCAGACCGCCGGGCCCGTGCTCGACACCACCGGAAGCTACTCGATCTCCGCCTGGGCCACCCTGGACGCCCTCCCCGGCAACTACGCCACCGTGGCCAGCCAGGACGGCCGCCGCACCGAGAACCCGTTCTACCTGCAGTACGGTCAGGGCGCGTTCGCCTTCAGCGTCCCCGGCGGCGTCCGGGCCCGGCTGCCGATCAGCCCGCAGCTCGGCCACTGGTACCACCTGGTCGGCGTCCACGACGCGGCGGCCGGCACCATCTCCCTGTACGTCGACGGCACCCTCGCCGCCACCGTGCCGACCACGTCGGCCGACGTCTCCACCGGCCCGCTCAGCCTCGGCCGCGCCAAGTGGAACGGCGGCAACGTGGACTTCTGGAACGGCTCGATCGACCAGGTCCACGCGTACGACAAGGCGCTCACCGCCGCGGAGGTGAGCGCCCTGCACACCGCCGAGCAGCCCGCGTAGTACCGGCGGTCCGCACCGGCCTGCAACGCCCGTACCGACCTGCAACGCCGGTACCGGCCTGCAACGCCCGTACCGCTCCGCCCCCGGCGGGAGGACTCACCTCCCGCCGGGGGCGGAGGTGTTCGGGCCCGCCACGTTCACCCGGTGAACCACCCCGCGTGCGGAGGCGGATCGGACCCGCGGCGGCGTGGTGATCCGAGCGAGACCAGGTGCCGCCACGGGGCTCCCTCCCGTCCGGGGCGAGCGGGGCGCCCACCCCGAGGTCGGCGAAGAACCCGGCCTCCCGCTCCGGAATTCGCTCCAGGACCCCCGTGTCGTTGATCAAGGACGTCCGTGCGACGATCAGTAGCTGCGCTGTGCGCGCACGGGGGGTACGGGGGTTGGATCGACTTCGTGCTGCCCGAAATCGGGGACTGGACGGGGGAACGATGCGCGAACCGGATGGCGGCGGTGGGGGCTACCGGGTGAGCCCGGGTGAGCTGGAGGGCAGTGGGCAGAGCGCCAAGGAGGTCGCCGAGCTGGTACCGGGTGAGACCGCCAAGGTGGTCGACCCGAGTGACCAGGCGTCAGCCGGGCTCAAGGGCTGGCAGCTCGGCGGAGCCCTGCACGACTGCACTGCCGACTGGAAGACCCTGTTGGACAAGCTCGCCACTGACATGGACGAGTACGGCGCCAAGATGATCAGGATGGCGCAGGAGTACCGGAACAGTGATCAGGGTGCCGCGGCGAAGCTCAACGCCATCGGCACCCGGTCCGCGGCGCCCGCGACCGGGGGCGGGGGCGGGGATCCCTTCGGAACGGTGCTCCACGGCGGCCGCACCGGACAGGCGGCCTGAACATGGAAACCAAGACCCTCTACGACGCCAACCTCAACAACCTGCTGACCGCTCGGTTCGCCTACGAGAGCCTGGCGTCCGCCTTCGCCAAACACATCGAGGCCTGGCAGACCACCGTGGTCGACCGGCTGGAACGCTCCCAGTGGACGGGCTCCACGGCGGATCAGGTCCACGGCGACCTCCGGGCCTTCACCGGCAAGCTCAAGGCCGCCGACCAGGAGCTGGTCCTGGTCGCCGCCGCCCTGGGCGAGGCACACCGGTCCGTCGCCCTCGCCCAGTCGAAGCTGGTCCAGGTGATGGACGACGCCAAAGCCGCCGGCATCACCGTCAAGCCCGACGGCGGCATGACCTGGGACAACGACCGCAACTCCAGCACCTTCGCCGGCCCGGGCGCCGCCAACAAGGCCGAGGCACTGAGCCTGCGGCTCAGGGACGCCCTCAACGAGGCCGACCACGCCGACCAGGAGATCTCCAGGCGGCTGCGGCACTTCGTGGACAACGCCACCAGCGGCACCGGTCTCGACGGCGCCACCGCCGAGGCCGACCGCAAGGCCAACCAGGCCCGCATGGACATTCCCGACGCGAAGGCCACCCCCGAGCAGGTCAAGGCCTGGTGGAACGGGCTGACGCCGGGCGAGCAGGAACAGCTGATCCAGAATCACCCCGAGGAGATCGGCAACCGCGACGGCGTACCCGCGGTCGGCCGGGACGAGGCCAACCGCCTCACGCTCAAGAGGCGGCACGACGAGCTCCAGAGCGAGTTCGACCAGCTCGGCCCGGAGCCGATGCAGCGGCCGATGCCGGGGGAGGTGGTCTACGCCGAGAGCCTGGAGCACAGGACGTGGCGCGAGAAGCACACCGATCTCGAGGAGAAGCTCAAGGGCATCAACGCCATCCAGGACCGGCTGAACGACACCGTGTCGGCGGATCACCCCAAGTCGTACCTGCTCGGCTTCGACACCGAGGGCAAGGGCCACGCCATCGTGGCGATCAACAACCCCGACACCGCCGACAACGTGGTCACCTACGTCCCCGGTACCGGGGCCAGGCTCGGCAGCATCCCCGGTGACATCACCCGCTCCGACGACATGGTCGGAGCCGCGCACCGGGCCGACCCGGCGAAGACGACGTCCTCGATCACCTGGGTCGGCTACGACGCACCGCAGACGATCTTCCCGCAGGCGGCCGACGACTCCTACGCCGACGGCGCGAGGGACAAGCTGCACTCCTTCGAGACGGGTCTGCGCGCGACCCACGAGGGTGGGCCCTCCCACAACACCGTCCTCGGGCACAGCTACGGCAGCACGACGGTGGGCTACGCCCTGCGGGACAGGGGACTGCCGGTCGATGAAGTGATCTTCGTGGGCAGCCCGGGCGTCGGAGTGGACAACGCCAAGGACCTCCACGTCGATCCGCGCCACGTCTACGCCGGCCGTGGCGATGCCGACGCGATCGAATGGGCCCTGCCCGAGAACCCCGCCGACTACGTCAAGGACGGCGCGAGCGAGTGGGGTACGAAGATCACCAACGGTTTCACCGACCTGGTTCCGTACGGCGGATTCCATTCCGAGGCGGACAACCACCTGGCCTTCGGTCGGGATCCCGCCAACGGGCACTTCGGGGGGAACGAGATACCCACCGATCCGGGAACCGAGCACTCCGACTACTGGCAGGGCTTCTCCCTGCGCGCCATGGGCAAGATCATTGCAGGGAAGTGACGGAGAGATCATGCACACCCCGACCCGGTACCGTACCGCCGCGACCGCTGCCGTCGTGATGCTGGCCCTGGCGTCCTGCGCCTCCGGCGGCAAAACCGACGCCAGTAAGCCGACCATCACGGAGGTCCAGGCGAAACAACAGGTCATGGCGTACGACCTGGACATCCTGTCCACCCTGCTAGGGGAGCAGCAGGCCATGGTGTCCGAGCCCTTCAGCAGTGAGTGCGAGACCAGTTCCCAGCCGGGCCCCAAGGGCAGGGTGCGCCTGCACAGCAGCGACCACGGGCTCGGAGTCGTCGCCGTGGAGCGCAATCCCGGGATGTTCGAGACCTTCCGAAAGCATCTGGCGGAGAAGGGCTTCGAGCCCGTCAACAAGGACGCGGGCTGGGAGTACTACAAGAACAAGGCGAACGGCTTCACGGCCGAGCTGCAGGAGAGCAGCGACGCGAGCAAGAAGCTCACTCTGACCGTCAGCTCCCCGTGCGTCTGGCCGAACGGTACGCCAGGTCCGGACGCGAACAGGTAGGTCCGCTGCGGCAGTTCGCCGGCGTACTCGGGGCCGGGAGTCGCCACTCGCCGCCGCGTGCCGCAGGCACCTCGATCTGCCGGAGGACGGCGAGTGTGGTGTCTGGTGCTGCGAACAGGGCCACCGACGGAGCACCAGGGCCTGGAACGAGCGGTCCGGCCCACCCCCGTGAGTAGGCCGGACCGCAGCGCGAGCGGCGCGGGTCAGCCGGTGCAGGCCTTCCCGTTGAGGGTGAAGGCGGGGGCCGCACCGGGGCCGCCGTTGGCCTGGAAGCCGAAGGAGGTCGAGCCGCCGGCGGGGATCGCGGCGTTGTAGCCCGCGTCCTTGGCGGTCACGGCGGCGCCGGACTGGGTGACGGTGGCGCTCCACGCGTTGGTGATCGTTTCACCGGCCCGGAAGTTCCAGCCCAGGGTCCAGCCGGCGACCGGCGTGGTGCCCGTGTTCTTCAGGGTGACGGTTGCGGTGAAGCCGGAACCCCAGCTGTTGACGGCGTAGGTGACGGCGCAACCGCTGACGGACGCGGTGGGGCTGGCGCTCGTCGACGGAGACGGACTGGGTGACGGTGACGCCGACGGGGTGGGCGACGGGCTCGGGGACGGGCTCGGGGAGGGGGACGGGCTGGAGGACGGCGAGGGCGACGGCGAGGCGGACGGCGACGGGGTGGATCCGTCCGGCAGCGCACCCCACTGCTTCACGCCCTTGTCGAGCAGCACGAGGTTGGCCGCGTCGACCGGTGCCTCACCCGGGGTCTTGCCGATGGTCTGGTACGACCAGTCGTTGGTCGGGTCCCAGGCACCCGAGGAGGCGATCCGGAACTGCACCTCCTTGCGGTACGCCGACTGCCCGGCCGGGGCGATGACGGTGTTGGAGCAGTCGATCGACACGTAGTAGACGGACCCGGAGAACTGGGTCGGCCCGCTGATCGCGCCGCACTGGTTGTAGTTGGTGGTGAGCGTGAGCTGGCTCGGGCTGACGCCCGGCTCCAGGGTGAAGTAGTAGCGCAGTTCGGCGTTCTTCAGCGCGCGGGCCGGCCAGGCCGACTTGTTGATGAGGTAGGCCTTGACCTCGGTGAAGGTGGTGCCGGTGGTGTTGAGGCCGGCCTGCACGGACATCTCCGGCCCGTCCGGGGTCTCCTTCGTCGGGAAGGAGGCGGACGGCAGCGGGCTGCCGCCGTACTCCCTGTAGAGGCGGGCGAGTGCTCCGGTGAAGGCCGCGTTGTAGTCGGTGGCGACCTCGTTGTTGGTGTAGTTCGAGCGGTCGTCGGTGTAGGAGTCGTCGGCCGAGCTCGGACCGCCGACCAGGGCGCCGACCAGGAGGTGGCGGCTGTTCACCGGGCTGGTGAGCTGGTCCGTCCAGGAGCCGTGGGCCGTGCGGTGGTGCGGGTTCTTCGGGGAGTTGTCGCCGAAGCCGATCAGATAGCTGGACTTGCGGGGGTTGTCGCCGAGCGCGTAGTTGACCTGGCGGACGGCGAAGTCGTGGTAGCGGGCCTTGCGGGTGTCGTCGCCGGTGATGCCGTCGGAGTACACGAGCGCCACGAAGGCGGTGTTGGCGGCGTAGCGGAGCGATCCCCACGAGTCGAGGACGGCCTCGCCGCCGGGCGAGTAACGGACCTTGGCACCGTCGACGCCGACCGTCCACCAGTCGAGCCAGCGGTTCGCGTCGTCGATGTACTGCTGCTTGCCCGTGAGTTGGGCGAGCAGGACGTACGCGCCGTAGGACTTGTCGTCCCACGCGATGGTCCACTTGTAGGAGCGGGTGCTGGTCTGCGGCTCGGTGGAGAGGTTGGCGTAGGAGGACTCGGCCTTGGCGAGGTAGCTCGCGTCACCGGTGGCCTTGTACAGCCAGATGGCGCCCCAGACGAGCTCGTCGTTGTAGCCGCTCCAGGAGTTGTAGTAGCTCTTGGCGTCGGTGATGCAGTCCGAGTACTTGCCGCGGTAGGTGTCGGCGAACCCGTACAGCTGCTTGGCGTGCGTCAACAGGGTTGCGGCGTAGGCCGGGTCGCTGTCGGCGAAGACCATCGAGGAGGAGGCCATCGCGGCGGCCGTCTCGCCGGCGAGGTCGGAGCCCGCGCAGGAGGCGTCGATCCTGTACGACGGGCGTGCCATCGGCAGCACCTCGGCGGAGCCCCACCACTTGTGGTCGTCGGCGCCGTTGCCGACCTGTCCGTAGAGGACGTTCGGGGCGGGGTGGGCCTTGATGAAGTAGTCGTTGACGAAACGCAGGCTGTTCTTCAGGTACTGCATCTGCCCGGAGTCGGTGTAGCCCTGCTTCTGGGTGATGCCGCCCCAGGCCAGCATGGTGGTCGAAGCCGCCATCGGCAGGCCGAACTTGACGTGGTCACCGGCGTCGAACCAGCCGCCGGTGAGGTCGAGGCCCGCGTCCTTCCCGTCGTCGAGGGCGGAGTCGCCGCGCCAGCTCACCCGGTTGGTGGCCGGTAGCTTGCCGGACTGCTGGGCCTCGTAGAAGAGCACCGACTTCTGCAGCGCCTCACCGTAGTTGAACGCCGGCGCGGCGGCCTGGGCGTTCCCGCCGTGCAGGGGCAGCAGCAGGCCGGCGGCGAGGGCTCCGGCGAGGGCGAACCCCACCACGCCGCGGTTGGGGCGGCGGCGGCGCTGGTGCGGCGGGGCGGGGAGGTATCGGTCGGGTGGGGGTTCGACGGGGTACGACATGGCGTCCTTCCGGGGCGGCGGGGCGGGTGCGCCCGGCGGAGGGCGCACCTCGGCCCGCCGGAGGTGGGGGTGACGGGGCCGCAGGTGGGGTCGGGCGGGGGATGGCGTGCGGTGGGGTGGCAGGTGAACCGGGCATGCCGGGGGTGGGGGCGGCGCGCGGCTGATCAGAGGGCGGGCAGGGGTGGGCGGCACGCCACGGGACCGTACGGGGGTGGGGGCGTACGGATCGGCGACGTGCGAGGTCGGACGGCCCGCCGCCGGGGGTGACGGGCACGGGACGTCCTCCACCTCGGCCGTGGGAGCGCTCCCACGTGTAGGTGGGAGGCGACACCTTCGGGCAGGGGTGGCGCCGTCCATGGTGTCGGGGTGACCTACCCGTGTCAATGAGAAGCGCAGAAAGGGAGTTGGGGAACGGCCCCAGGGTGTCCGGGGAGGCCGCCCGCCTCGATCCACGCCTCCGCCCACGGTGCGGGTTCGGCCACTCCTCCAGGGTTCGGCGAGCCGGCCGCCCCTCCGGGCCCCGCCCGCGCCCGTCACCGTGTCGCCGGGACTCTCGACGGGAGGTCGGAGCGCCCCCTTGTTAGATACTTAGCCAAGTTGTTAAATACCTGGCATGACAGAAGCTCAGGATGAGGCCGGCGCCTTCCGTGCGCTGGCTGATCCGACCAGGCGTCAGATCCTTGAGCACCTACGAGGTGGCGAACTCGCAGCAGGCGAGATCGCCGCCAGGTTCGCCATCAGCGCGCCCTCCATCTCACGCCATCTCGGCGTGCTCAAGGGAGCCGGGCTGGTCACCGAGCGACGGGAGGGCAACCGGATCCTCTACACGCTGGCGGAGGCTCGTCTGGCCGCCTGCATCGGTCGGTTCCTCAGCGCCGTCTGCCCCGAGCAGATCGTGCTCCGCCACACCAAATGGCGCCCCAGGGCGCAGAACGAGGGATCATGAGGCAACCGCGACTGTCCAGCGTCGTCGAACGACGGTTACTGGTGAACTACCGGGTCTCCCCGGACGCCGCGGCACGCCTGCTTCCGCGGCCACTGCGCCCGCAACTGGTGCACGGCCATGCCGTCGCGGGCATCTGCCTGCTGCGCCTGGGGAGTGTTCGGCCTGCCTGGACACCCGAGGTGTTCGGACTGCGGAGCGAGAACGTGGCGCATCGGATCGCCGTCGAATGGGACGGACCCGACGGCGTCGAGACCGGGGTCTACATTCCGCGGCGCGACAGCGCCTCGCGGTTCAACGTCTGGGCCGGAGGCCGCCTCTTCCCCGGCGAACACGGCCGCGCGGACTTCGAGGTGCACGAGACGCCCGATCGCATGCATGTGGCACTGGCGACCCGGGACGGCGACACCCGAGTGGACGTCACCGTCGAGCTGTCCGACGAGCTGCGCGGCAGCGAACTCTTCACGGATCTCGCCGAGGCCTCCCAGTTCTTCCGTGGAGGTGCGAAGGGCTTCTCGCCCACCGGCTCCGGCAGTCGTCTGGACGGCATGGAACTGCGGACCGACGCCTGGCACGTGGAGGCCATCCGGGTTCGCTCCGCCGCGTCGTCCTTCTTCGACGACCCGGACCGCTTCCCGCCGGGGAGCGCGACCCTGGACTGCGCTCTGGTCATGCGCGGCGTCCCCGCCAGTTGGCTGCCCCTACCGGCCATGGCCTCCGGTGGAGGTGCCCGACCGGCCGACCGGAACGCTGCCTGACCGCACCGGGATTCACCGGAGCCTCCCGCCCGGGCGACCGGGCGGGACGCAGCGGAACTTGCCCGCCAAGTGTTTCCCTTACAGCTCGTTCTGATCGACCATCAGGGTGCCGGTCATCAGGACGCCCAGGGGGCGCCGCGTTCGTGAGCTGATCCTTCGCCTTCCACGTGCTCGCACTGCTGTCCTCCTTGGACGGGACGGCTGTTCGGCCCCGTTCCTGCACGGACACCGCAGGTACCGACTCCCTGGAGACGCGGCGGAGTGCGGCGACCTGAGCCGGGGCTCAGGGTGCTCGTCCAGGGGGTTCGGGCCGAACGGCTCGCTGGGACTTCGGCGGTGGGCATGGGCCGAGCGGCTTCTCGGGTCGCGGCCCGGAGCGGGTCAGTTCCGCTCCTCGCTGGTCGCAGCTGGTAGTTTGCGGGGGACAGAGAGAAGAGTTCACATGGACTCCCGGATCGCCCGCATCCGACGCAAGCTGGCCAAGGTGCCCTATGCCGCACTGCGAAGCCACTCCTTCGGCGAAGAGAAGCACGGCTTCCGCCTCGAACCCCCGTTGCCGGACGCGAAGCTCAGCGCTTTCGAGGCCGACCACCACATCGAACTGCCCGATCCCTACCGCAGCTTCCTGACCACACTGGGCGGGGGTGGAGCATCGCCTTTCTACGGCCTGCTGCCGTTGCAGTCATGTCGACTGTTCGTGATGAACCTCCAGGGCGAGCCCGGCCGCGCTCGGGGGTTCACTTTTGAAGGCGGCCCGTCTCGCCGAAGTGACCTTTTCCTGCACATCATCGAGGCCGGGTGTACCGATCTGGTGCTTCTCGGCATCACAGGTCCCCTGGCCGGCCGCGTCGTCACCGGAAACGCCGACGGCTTCTGGGGCCCCAACGTCTCGTCGGCCACCGACTTCCTGGCCTGGTACGAACGCTGGCTCGACCACATGCTCGACGGCCGCGACAACCGCGACCTGGAACTGACCTCACCCGCGCTGCGAGCGCCGGTCGACCGCATCCTGAGGCAGCACCGCGATCGCGAGGATCTGTCACGCTACTGAGAAATCCGAAGTCATGTCATCCGATTGAGAATGGGCCGGAGGCGCTGGTCGCGCGCCGATCGCATGACATCGAGGCTGAGAACCTACAGATGCGGACCCGAGTTGGCACGTGGACAGGCCTGGGCGCACCGGAGCCCGGCACGTAGCGCTGGGCGGCGTGGCGCGGTCGGCACCGACAGGGGACCGTCGCCGGAAGTGGTCGGGAACGGGTGAGGGGCCACGCGTTCGTTGTTCGGTACGCCGACGGCGAGTGGTGGTCGTCTGCCCCGGGCTGCCTCGGACGATAGTGTTAGCGCTCACAAAATGCCTGTGAAGATGCTTGGCTGAGTGGGTGCTTGGACGGCTGCGGGCCGGAAATCGGCCCTACGGGCAGCAACCCCCCGCTGCGCTCCGAGTTCCGCGGACAGCCCGCGGGAAGCCCTGTCCGGCATCCCGCGGCGGTCGGTGGAGCAGCGGTCAGGAAGGCGGAACCCGGGTCTCCAGGGCTGCTGCCAGCAGGACTTCGCGCTGGTCGGCATTCGGTGCCAGGCCTGGAGGGCGCGGCGCGCGTGCCTGCGGAGGGCGGTGGTCCTGCGTACCGAACGGCACGATCATGATGGGGCTGCCGGCGCATCTCACCCGGGCTCCCTCGCCTCCGGGGCGCTTCATCCGGCGCCGACGGTCATCGCTCCCGCGCTCCCTCCTTCGTCGGTCACTTCCGCGCTCCCTCCTTCGTCGGTCACTTCCGCGCTCCCTCCCTTACAACACCGGTGCGCCCCTTCGGCTCGCTCACCGGGCAGACCGCCCCAATTCGCGCATCTGATGTTAGCGTGCACAATGACCGATCCGTCTATGAGTCGAGCCGCGCCCCACCGGTGATTCGCGGCGCACACCGCGAATGGAACAGACATGCCCAGGTCGGGAATCCGCCAGCCCGTGATGGCCGACGTGGCCAAACTGGCGGGCGTCTCACATCAGACCGTCTCGCGCGTCCTGAACGGCTCTCCGAACGTCTCGGAGCGGACGAAGGTCAAGGTGGTCGCCGCGATCCGCGAACTCGACTACCGGCCGAACTCGGCGGCCCGCGCGCTGGTCACCCGCCGTTCGAAGACCCTCGGGGTGGTCAGCTTCGCGAGCACCCTCTACGGTCCGGCGTCCATGCTGGACGGCCTGGAGCAGGCGGCCCGGAGCGCCGGCTACTACGTCAGCGTGGCGTCCCTGCGCTCACTGGACACGCGGTCCGTCCAGGAGGCGGTCGATCGACTGCGCGAACAGGGCGTCGAGGGCATCGCGGTCATCGCGCCGCAGACCTCGACGGCGGGCCGGATCACCGAGGTGTCCAGTTCGATTCCGATGGTCGCCGTCGGCACCGGTGCCCGCTCCGCCACGCCCCGGGTCGCGGTCGACAACGCGGCCGGAGCCGCAGCCGCCACCCGGCACCTGCTGGATCTCGGCCATCGCACCGTCCACCATCTGGCAGGCCCCGCGGGCTGGTTGGAGAGCAGGGAACGGCAGGAGGGCTGGCGGCGCACCCTGGAGGCGGCGGGCGCGCCGGTGCCCAGGGTCGCCGCGGGCGACTGGAGCTCCCGCTCCGGCTACGCGGCAGGGCAGGAGATCGCCCGGGACAGGGAGATCACCGCGGTCTTCTGCGCCAACGACCACACGGCGCTCGGCGTCCTGCGCGCCCTCCACGAGGCCGGCCGGTCCGTTCCGGGTGACGTCAGCGTCGTCGGCTTCGACCACATCCCCGAGTCCGCCTATCTCATCCCGCCGCTCACCACCGTCCAGCAGGACTTCGGCGAGGTCGGCCGCCGGGCGCTGGAACTGCTGGTCGACGACCTGTCCGGGGTCCGGCACGCCCGGGAGTGCATCCTGATCGCTCCGGACCTCGTCGTGCGCGGCTCCACCGGCCCCGCTCCCGGCTCGCTTCGGGCGCGATCGCTGCCCTCGCGGCAGGAGCCGGAGGTGCAGCGCAGCGCGTAGGTGCGGTGCCGTGTCTGCGAGGCCGGACCGTGCGCGTCACCGGGCGCTCGGCAGCCGGGAGCGTGGTGTGCCTTCCTCCGGTACCGGCTCCGCACCCAGGCGGGGGATGTCCGCCACCGTGCCGGTCAGCCTGTGGCGCGGGGTCGCGGCCAATGCGGTTACGGGGAGGGGCACTTGGCGGGTCGGCGCCCCGCCTCGCACGTGGCGCCCTTCGGCGCTGCGCCGTTCCTGGCCTTGCGGCGCCCGGGGTTTCGGCCATGGGGCCGCGGCTGCGATCGGCGTCCGATCCGGTCGGGGCACGGTCACTCCCGCGCGGTGGCAGCCCGCCTGCATCCACCCCGTGGCGGCGATCCGGGGCAAGGACGGGCCCGTCGTGTGCGGTGCGGGGGTGCGCGGCTCGCACGACAACTCCCTTGCCAGGGAGGGTTCTGAAGCGTGGGTGTCGATCGAGCGTCTCGTGCGTCGCTGCCGTCGTGCTCGGACTCTCCGGTCCGTCACGGCCGGGTCTCATCCCGTCGTCCCGCCGTCACCCGCCTTGGCGGGCGTCGGGCATGCCCGTGGCCTGGGCGTCCTTCGCCTCTGCCGGCCGTACGGGTCGCCCTGGCCGGCTGCCGGGCCCGGGTCAAGATTCGGTAACGCGGTGAGAGGCTCTTGCCGCAGCCGTATGTGAGCGCTAACAATCTCACCTGAGCGAAACGCCACCGCCGCACCCCGTTCACAACGAGGCGGTGTCGGCCGACCTTTCACCCTGCGCTCCCCCTTCCAGGTGACCCACCTGTCCCCCCAAAGAGCCGGCCGCGCCTTCGGGTCCGACCGTCGCACGACACCCCTCCCGACGCCCTCGCCTCCGCCTCGCCGTGAGGCATTCGGAGGGGGAACTACGAAAGGAAGACCACGATGTCCAAGAGAGCCGCCGCCGCCGTCCTCGCCGGTGCCATGATCGTCGGCCTGTCCGCCTGCTCCTCCGCCGGCGGGTCCGCCGACGCCAAGGGCGGCGGCGACCACAAGCTCGTCCTCGGATTCTCGCAGGTCGGCGCCGAGAGCGGCTGGCGCACCGCGAACACCAAGTCCGTGCAGGACGCGGCGAAGAAGGCCGGCGTCGAGCTGAAGTTCTCCGACGCGCAGCAGAAGCAGGAGAACCAGATCAAGGCGATCCGCTCGTTCATCCAGCAGAAGGTCGACGTCATCGCCTTCTCGCCGGTGGTCGAGTCGGGCTGGGAGACCGTCCTGAAGGAGGCCAAGGACGCGAAGATCCCGGTGATCCTCACCGACCGCGCGGTCGACTCCAAGGACGACTCGCTGTACCGCTCCTTCCTGGGCTCGGACTTCGTCGAGGAGGGCAAGAAGGCCGGTGACTGGCTGGTCAAGCAGTACGACGGCAAGAACGACGACGTCACCATCGTCCAGCTGGAGGGCACCACCGGCTCCGCCCCCGCCAACGACCGCAAGTCGGGCTTCGCGGACGCGATCAAGGGCAGCCCGAAGTTCAAGGTCGTGGCCTCGCAGACCGGCGACTTCACCCGGGCCAAGGGCAAGGAGGTCATGCAGGCCTTCCTGAAGTCCCAGCCGAAGATCGACGTGCTCTACGCGCACAACGACGACATGGCGCTCGGCGCGATCCAGGCGATCGAGGAGGCCGGGAAGAAGCCCGGCACCGACATCAAGATCGTCTCGGTGGACGGCGTCAAGGACGCCTTCACGGCGATGTCCCAGGGCAAGATCAACTTCGATGTCGAGTGCAACCCGCTGCTCGGCGACCAGCTGATGGAGCTCGCCAAGAAGGTCAAGGCCGGCGAGAGCGTCGAGCGCCGCATCAAGACCGAAGAGGGCACCTTCACCCCGGAGCAGGCCACCGCCGCGCTGCCGACCCGCCAGTACTGACCCGGTCGGAACCAATCCCCGGGGCGCGAGTCCGCCGAGCCCACCCCGGGCTCCCCGGGCTCCGCGGGCCCGTGCCCCGGCCCGGACCGACCACGAAAGGAGGACCGATGAAGCCGGTCCTGGAAGTACGGGGACTCCGCAAGGAGTTCCCGGGCGTGCTGGCGTTGGACGGAGTCGACTTCCGGCTCTTCCCCGGCGAGGTGCACGCCCTGATGGGTGAGAACGGCGCCGGCAAGTCCACCCTGATCAAGGTCCTGACCGGCGTGTACGAGGCCGACGGCGGCAGCGTGACGCTGGCCGGCGATCAGGTGCGGATCACCGGACCGCTCCAGGCGCAGCAGGCCGGCATCTCCACCGTCTACCAGGAGGTCAACCTCTGCCCGAACCTGTCGGTGGCGGAGAACCTCTTCATCGGCCGCGAACCGCGGCGCCGTGGGCTCATCCACTGGGCGGAACTGCGGCGCCGCGCCGCGGAGTCGGTGGCCGCGCTCGATCTCGACATCGACGTGACGGCGCCGCTGGACAGCTTCTCCATCGCCGTCCAGCAGCTCGTCGCGATCGCCAGGGCCGTGGACGGTGACGCGAGGGTCCTGATCCTGGACGAGCCGACCTCCAGTCTCGACCGCGACGAGGTCGCCCGACTCTTCGCCGTGATCAGGCGGTTGCGCGAGGCGGGAGTGGCGATCCTGTTCGTCTCGCACTTCCTCGACCAGATCTACGAGATCAGCGACCGGATGACCATCCTGCGCAACGGCCGCCTGGAAGGTGAGTACCTCACCAGGGACCTCGGCCAGGTCCAGCTCATCTCCCGCATGATCGGCTCCGAGCTGGCGACGCTGGAGAACCTGGCACACGAGAACCGGAAGAAGCCCGCCCGGCCGAAGGCCGGTGCCTCCTTCCTGCGGGCCGAGAAGCTCACCCGCCGCGGCGCCGTCGAACCGTACGACCTGACCATCGGTCAGGGAGAGGTCGTGGGCCTGGCGGGGCTGCTGGGATCCGGTCGAACCGAGGCGGCCCGGCTGCTCTTCGGCGCCGACACCGCCGACGGCGGTTCCGTGCACATCGAGGGCACCGCGACCGCCCTGCGCAGTCCCCGCACGGCGATGGGGCACGGCATCGCCTTCTGCTCGGAGAACCGCAAGACCGAGGGCCTGGTCGGCGAGCTGACCGTCCGCGAGAACATCGTGCTGGCGCTCCAGGCCGCCCGCGGCTGGCTGCGCCCGCTCGGCCGCACCGCGCAGGACGAGCTCGCCCTGCGCTGGATCCGCGCGCTCGACATCCGCCCGAGCAACCCCGAGGCCCTGGTGCGCAACCTCTCCGGCGGCAACCAGCAGAAGGTCCTGCTGGCCCGCTGGCTGATCACCGACCCGAAACTGCTCATCCTCGACGAACCCACCCGCGGCATCGACATCGGTGCCAAGGCCGAGATCCAGAAGCTCGTCGCCGGGCTCGCCGAGCAGGGCATGGCCGTGCTGTTCATCTCCGCCGAGCTGGAGGAGGTGCTGCGCCTCAGCCACAAGGTCGGTGTGCTGCGCGACCACCGGATGGTCGCCCAACTGGCCAACGACGGAACGCTCACCCCGGAGCACATCATGGAGACCATCGCGAGCGGAGCCCAGGGATGACCAAGCACCGCCTCTTCTGGCCCGCCGCGGTACTCGTGGCCATGCTGCTGGCCAACGTGGCCTTCACCCCGGACTTCTTCGCGGTCCGGATCAAGGACGGCCACCTCTACGGCAGCCTGATCGACATCCTGCACTTCGGGGCGCCGCTGATCCTCGTCGCGCTCGGAATGACGCTGGTGATCGCGACCGGCGGGATCGACCTGTCGGTCGGCTCCACCGTCGCCATCGCCGGCGCCCTGGCCTGCCTGCACATCAGCGAGTCCGCCGACCCCGGGAGCGTGGGGACGGCCCTGACCGCGGTGGGCCTGGCCCTGGCGGTGGCCCTCGTCCTCGGCACCGTCAACGGCCTGCTGGTCTCCGGGCTGGGCGTGCAGCCGATCGTGGCCACGTTGATCCTGATGGTGGCCGGGCGCGGGGTCGCCCAACTGATCACCGACGGCCAGATCATCACCGTCACCAGCGACCCGTTCAAGCTGATCGGCGGCGGCTACTGGCTCACGCTGCCGTTCGCGATCCTGCTGGCCGCCGCGATGGTCCTGGCCACCAGCCTGCTGACCCGTTCCACCGCGCTGGGTCTGCTGCTGGAGTCCGTCGGCGGCAACCCCGTCGCCAGCCGCCTGGTCGGCATCCGCGCCCAGCGACTGATAGCCCTGGTGTACGTGTTCAGCGCGGTGTGCGCCGCGGTCGCCGGCCTGATGATCAGCTCGAACGTCTCCGCCGCCGACGGCAACAACGCCGGCCTGTGGATCGAGCTGGACGCCATCCTCGCGGTGGTCATCGGCGGAACCTCGCTCAACGGCGGACGGTTCTCGCTCGGCGGCACCGTGATCGGCGCGCTGGTCATCCAGACGCTCTCCACGACCGTCTACACCATCGGCATCCCGCCGGAGACGACGCTCGTCTTCAAGGCCCTCGTCGTGATCACCGTCTGCCTCATCCAGTCGCCGCAGTTCCGCACCAGGATCGCCCGCCGCCGTGCCACCGGCCGCGGCGAGTCCGCGCCGACGGCACCCGCGAACCTGGAGGTCGGTGCGTGAACACCACACTCGTAGCCAAGCTGCGCGACCAGATCCCGCTGCTGGTCACGGCCGTGCTCCTGGTCGCCATGTTCGGCGCCGGCTCGGTGCAGTACGACGGCTTCTTCTCCGGCCAGGTGCTGCTCAACCTGCTGATCGACAACGCCTTCCTGCTGGTCGTCGCCGTCGGCATGACCTTCGTGGTGCTGACCGGCGGCATCGACCTGTCGGTCGGGGCGGTGGTCGCCCTCTCCACCATGGTGTCCGCCTGGCTCGTGGAGAGGCACGGCTGGCCCATCCTCGTCGTCGTCCCGCTCGTGCTCGCGATCGGGGCCGGGCTCGGCTGGGTGATGGGCTGGGTGATCCACACCTTCGAGATCCAGCCGTTCATCGTCACCCTGGCGGGCATGTTCCTGGCCCGCGGCCTCTGCTACACCATCGGCGTCGAGTCGATCTCCATCACCGACCCGACGTACACCTCGATGGCGCAGAGCCACATCCCGCTGCCCGGGGGAACCTTCCTCTCGCTGAGCGCCGTGATCGCGGTGGCCGTGGTGATCGTCGCCTTCGTCGTCCTGCACCACACCCGGCTCGGCCGCAACGTGTACGCGCTCGGCGGCAGCGAGCAGTCGGCGCTGCTCATGGGCCTCCCGGTCGCCCGCACCAAGATCACCGTCTATGCCGTCAGCGGCTTCTGCTCGGCGCTCGGCGGGGTGCTGCTGACCTTCTACATGCTCTCGGGCTACGGCCTGCACGCGGTGGGCCTGGAGCTGGACGCGATCGCCGCCGTCGTGATCGGCGGGACGCTGCTGACCGGCGGCTCCGGGTACCTGCTGGGCACCGTCCTCGGGGTGGCCGTCCTCGGCCTCATCCAGACGATCATCAGTTTCCAGGGCACGCTCAGCTCCTGGTGGACGAGGATCGTCATCGGCGGGCTGCTCTTCGTCTTCATCGTGCTCCAGCGCCTGATCATCATGCGGCGCCGCGCCTGACCCGGTGCGGGCCCGCACCGAGCCGCGACATGTGATCGTTAACAATCTGAGCGGCGCATGCGGGTGAAAGCGCCCTTCACCCGTGGCCCCAGGTGCGCGGCAGCTCGCCGCCACCCCGGATTTCGCTGACCGGGGACTTCCCGCTTCCACCCCCGGTCCTGCGGACCGTTCCGCCCCTTCCGAGGGTGAGGCGGCGGAACGTAAGGGTCGGCCGCCGGGCCGCGACGGAGCGGACCAGCCGGCGGCCGACCGACAACCTCCCCAACTACCCACGAAAGACGACACCGTGACCGCAACACCCCCCGCCGTGGACTCGGAGAGCTACGCCGTCGGCGTCGACTTCGGCACGCTGTCCGGGCGTGCCGTCGTCGCGCGGGTGGGCGACGGAGAGACCCTTGGCTCCGCCGTCCATTGCTATCGGCATGCCGTCATCGAGGAGCGGTTGCCCGGTTCGGGTTGTGTGTTGCCGCCCGACTGGGCGTTGCAGGATCCGGAGGACTGGCGTGAGGTGCTGCGTGTGGCGGTGCCGGCGCGCATGCCGCTGGCGCAGACCCCGCAGTGGGCGGGGCGTCCGCATGCGTGGCCCAAGTTGTGGAAGCACCATGCCGCGCAGGGGCAGGCGGACCGGATCAACGCGCTGGCCCATGCCCGCGGTGAGAGGTGGATCTCCCGCTACGGCCGTCCACACCATCGCCCTGGGCGCGGCCCTGCCACCCCAGCACCTGCTGGACCGGCACTTCACCCGTAAGCACGGGCCCGGCGCCTACTACGGCAAGAGCACCCCGTCCTGACCGGGCCCGCCTCGCCATCGGCACCGATTCCCGGTCGGTGCTGTGTCGTCCACGCGTCTGCGACGACGAGGCCGGGATCGCATCAACTTCCCTGGTGCTGCGATGATGCGGAGAATGGATGCTGTCGAGGACCCGGTAGCCGTGGTGGCGTGCTTGCGGGCGGAACATCAGAACGAGCCGTGGCCCGGGCGGTTGAACGGGGTCGAGGTGGCGGGTGTCGACCTGGCGTCGCTCGAAACAAGGCTGGGTGGCTGCACCTACACCTGGGTCGCCAACGGCGGCTCCCTCCACGAGCGGGGTATGGGGACGGTGCGGCTTGTCCTCGGTCAGCTCGAAGCGGTCCTGCCCGAGCTCGCCGAGGACGAGAGCGCGCACCTCTGGTACCGGTTGCATCGGATGGCTCAGCTCATCGTGGCTCACAACACTCCATCGATCGAGGTGACTTCCTGAGAGGTCACGTGGACGGGTTGTCGAAGTCCGAGCAGTCCCAGGGCACTGCGTGCCGCGGTGCGGGTTGACCTCGGCGAGTTCTGGCCCGGTGACGCTTCGTGGCCGCCGCGCCGGCTTTTGCGGACCATAGACTGCCCGCATGTCGCACACGAGTCCGGCGGTTGATCCGCTGGAGCGCCGTTGGCCGTCAACGTCCGCCGATGACGAACTCCGTCTGCAGTGGGAGTTCCTCGCCTTCCTCCGGGTCACCGTCGTCAACAAGATCGCCGGCCTGGACATCGACCAGGCGGCGGCCACTCCGCTGCCGACGTCTCCCTTCATGAGCCTGGCGGGAGTGGTCAAGCACCTCACGGCGGTGGAACGCTTCTGGCTGTCGATCGTCGGGGGCGGCTCGGACCTGCCGTCCTTGTGGGTGGCGGACGATGTCACCGCGGAATGGCGGGTCGGCGAGGGCGACACCCCGGCCGGCGTCGTCGCCGCCTATCGGGCGCAATGGTCGCTGTCGGAGCGGGCGTTGGCTCACAGGAGCGCGGGCGACCGCGCTGCGCGGAGCGTCGACGGCGAGGAGCACACCGTGCGATGGCTGCTCAGCCATGTCATCCAGGAGACAGCCCGCCATGTCGGCCACATGGACGTGCTGCGCGAGATGGCGGACGGCACGCGCGGCGAATGAGGCGGGATCACGGCCGTCGGAGCGGGCGCTCGTCCCAGCGGTGGGCGGTCCAGGCGTCGGAGGCAGCGGGCGAGGCGCTGGAATGCAGCCGGAAGTGCCGCCGGTCGACTCCGCGACACGGGCGGGTGCTAGCTTCCTTCCCGTGGTTGAGCACCAGGACGAGACCAGGGCGGCCTACGACGGCATCGTCGAGCTGTACGCGTCGATGTTCGCCGACCGGCTGGAGACGCGGCCGTTCGCGCGGGCCGTGCTCGGCAGCTTCGCCGAACTGGTGCGCGGGACGGGGAATCCGCGGGTGGCCGACGTCGGGTGCGGTCCCGGACATCTGACGGCCCTGCTGCACGACATGGGACTGGACGCCTTCGGGCTCGACCTCTCCCCGGCCATGGTCGACCACGCCCGGCGGGCCCATCCGGAGCTGCGGTTCGACGAGGCGCGGATGGAGGCGCTGCCGGTCGAGGACGGTGTGCTGGGCGGTGTGCTGGCCTACTACTCGATGATCCACACCCCTCCCGGGGAACTGCCGGCGCTGCTCGCCGAACAGGTGCGGGTCCTGGCGCCGGGGGGCCTGCTCCTGGTCTCGTTCTTCGCGGTGGACGGACCCGAGCCGGTCCGGTTCGACCACAAGGTGACGCCGGCCTACAGCTGGCCGGTGGACCGGTTCGCCGAGCTGCTGGCCGAGGCAGGCCTCTTCACGGTCGCCCGGCTCGTCCACGACCCGGAATCCGAACGGGGCTTCCTCGACGCCCACTTGCTGGCCCGCCTCCGCTAGGGCGGCCTCGGGAGTTGTCGCTCCCGGCTTCCCTGCGGATCCTCGGAAGGCAGGAGAAGCCCCCTTGCCGGTCCGGAGGGTACGGTCGACCTCGCCTCCAGCCGGCCGTGCCCCCGGAACCGCCAGCCGATCGGCGCCGGGGCTGGTCCTTTCGGGTGGCCGCGGGTTGGGCGGACCACCAGGTGGGCAGAGCCTCCGGCATGACCCCTCCCACCCCTCCCACCCCTCCCACCAGGCGCGGCCGACGCCGGCGCCGCCCGGCCGCGCCCACCGCGCCCACCGCTCCGTCGTCCGCGGCTCCGGTCCGCGCCCACCCGCCCGCCGTACCGTCCCGGCCGGGCGGCGCCGGCTGCTGCCGGACGTGGTCCAGCGAGCGCATCTCCCTCGGCGGGATGGTCGTCCGCACCACCTGGCACGAGTCCGCGTGCGGGATCTGGGGCCGGCCGTGACCGCCCCCGCCCCGCAGGCCCGGTTCGAGCCCGGCACCACGGTGGTGCGCCGCGACATCCACGCGGGCAAGGTGTGGTCCGCCCAGCCCTACCGGGCGCTCGCCGACAGCGGCACCGTGCTGCACCTCGCCTACTGGCCCGGCATCCGCTCCCTCGCCCCCACCACCTGGGCCACCGCGCTGCGCACCGGCGACGACGCCGTCCGCAAGCGCGGACTGGCCGACCTCGCGGCCGGCAGCTGGGAACTCGGCCCCTGGGCCTGGCGGCACACCGTCGTCCGCTCCCGCTTCGAGAGCGGCGAGTGGTTCTCCCTCCACTACTTCCAGGACCCGGCCACCGCCGAACCACTGCGCCTGTACGTGAACTTCGAGAAGCCGGCCCGCCGGACACGGATCGGGATCGACACCCTGGACCTGCTCGTCGATCTGGTGGTGGAGCCAGACCTGTCCTCCGCGATCTGGAAGGACCAGGACGAGTACGACCACGGCCGCCGCCTCGGCTTCGTCAGCGACGCCGACCACCACCTGGTCGAGCAGGCCCGGATGCGCGCCGTCGGCCTCCTCCAGGACCGCTCCGGCCCCTTCGCGGAGCCGTGGCCCACCTGGGCACCCGACCCCGCGTGGCCGCCGCCCGAGCTGCCCGACCACGCCGACCGCGTACCGATGGGCACCGCGCGGTGACGGTCACGGCGGTGACGCCCGTACGGGTCTGTGCCGTCCTGCTCCACGACGCCCGCCTCTGCCTGATCCGCCGCCGACGCCCCGCCGGATGGCAGTACTCCCTGCCCGGCGGCCTGGTCGAGAACCCGGACCGGCGATCGGGAGCACGCGTGGGCGTTCGACGAGGTCGCGGAGAGCGGAGAGCGGGGCGACGGGCCGCCGAGGTCGGTTGGGGCGAGGGCTCAGTGCGGTCCGGATCCGGCGTTCAGCCAGGTGCCGATCGCGGGGAGTGCGTCCGGTCCGTTGTCGCTCTCCACCGAGGAGACGAGATCGGCGATGGTGACGCCGGCCAGGGAGGCCCGCCAGGCGGCGTCCGCGGCTCCCATCGCCCGGGCCACGGGGCATTGCTTCGTGCACTCCTCGGGCGGCGTCGCGAACGGGCCGCGCTGGCGTATCTCCGTGCACACGAAGGCCGGGCTCGCCCCGTCGACGGCCTGCACCACGTCCAGGAGGGTGATCTCCCTGGCGTCCCGGGTGATCACGTAGCCGCCGGTCTTGCCCTGGACCGAGCGCACCAGCCCCGCCCGTGAGAGCGCCTGCAGCTGTTTGGCCAGGTAGCTGGGGGAGACCTCGTGCAGTTCGGCCAGCCGGGCGGCCGGTACCGGCTCGGCGGCCGCGGTCAGGACCACGCAGGCGTGCAGCGCCCACTCGACGCCGCCGGACAGTTTCATCTCGCCTCCCGAAGTGACTCGGACATATACTATCCGAGTAGCGTCTCGGACAATATGTATCCGAGTTTGCGTCCGGGTCGACCCCGGCTCACGAGAGAAGGCACGCCGTGAAGATCACCGTCATCGGAACCGGCCTCATCGGCTCCCAGCTCGCCGCCGAGCTCGAATCGCAGGGCCACGACGTGAGGGCGGCATCGCTGTCCTCCGGCGTCGACCTGCTGACCGGAGCCGGCCTCGACGAGGCCCTCGCCGGTGCCCACACCGTCGTCAACGTGACCAACTCCCCGACCTTCGACGACCGCTCCCTCGACTTCTTCCGCACCACCGTCGGCAACCTGCTCGCCGCCGGCGAACGCGCCGGCGTCCGCCACCAGGTCGTCCTGTCGATCGTCGGCGTGGACCAGGTCCCCGAACTGGACTACTACCGCGCCAAGGTGCTCCAGGAGGAACTGCTGCGCGGCGGTCCCACCCCGTACTCGATCGTCCGCGCCACGCAGTTCTTCGAGTTCGTGGAGCCCACGATGTCCTGGACCTCGGACGACACCGCCGTCCGGCTGCCCGCCACGCCCGTCCAACCCATCGCCAGCGCCGACGTGGTCGACGTCCTCGCGGAGGTGGCCACCGGGTCCCCCCTCGACGGCGTCCTGAACATCGCCGGCCCCGAGCGGTTCACCCTGGACGAGCTCGGCCGCATCACCCTGGCCGCCCGCGAGGACGAGCGCCCCGTCGTCACCGACGACCAGGCGGGCCTGTTCGCCGCCGTCCACGGCGACGTCCTCACCCCCGGCCCCGGCGCCCGCCTGGCCCCCAGCCGCTACCGGGACTGGCTGAAGCGCTGAACACCCGACACCGTCGTCGGCCCCGCCGGAGAAGGGCCCTTCGTGCGGGGCGGCCGCAGCAGGGTACGGGTGGTGCAGCAGGGTACGGGTGGTGCAGCGGGGCACGGGTGGTGCAGCGGGGCACGGGTGGTGCAGCGGGGTACGGGCGGGCGCCGCTACCCGCCGAAGGAAGCCCGGCGGACGATGGAACCCGCAGGTGCGGTGCGGCCGGTGGGCATCGGCGGCAGGGCGCGGTACAGCACGCACCGGCGAAGCGGCCCTCCGGGAACACCGGGATCCTCGAAGTCGTCGGCCGGGTCGCGGGTCATGCCGATCCGGTGCATCACCGCCTGGGACCGGAGGTTGCCGACGGTCGTCGACGCAACGATCTCCGGCAGCGCGAGGGTCTCGAAGCCGAAGGCCAGGCAGGCCAGGGCGGCTTCTGTGGCGTAGCCGCGGCCCCACGCCGAACGCTTCAGCCGCCACCCGACGTCCACCCCCGCGAACGGCATGTCCTCGTCCACCTCGTCGAGGCCGACGCGGCCGACGAAGTCACCGGTCTCCCGCGCTTCGAGTGCCCACCACCCGAAACCCCGCCTGTCGAAATCGGCCTGCATGAGCGTCACCGCGGCATCGCTCTGCTCCCGCGTCAGGAGTTCCCCCAGGTGTTCCCGGACCTGGGGATCGGCGTTCATCGCCGCCCACGGTTCGAGGTCGGACTCCCGCCACCGGCGGAGCAGCAGGCGATCGGTACACAGCTCTGGCATGCCGGACAGCAAACGCCATCAGGCTCACGGTGTCGATCGGATAATCCTGTCGGGGGCAGCTGCCACGCCCTGCCCGCCCCGCCCGCCGCCTGGCCACCGGGGGCGCAGCCCGGTCGGTGAGCGCGCGTGCACCGTTGATCTGCCCGCTGCCCCGTCCGGTCGCCGGCGGTGCGCTTCAGCAGCGGACGGAGGGCTTGAGGGTCCGGCCGCACGACTGTTCGAAGCCGGTGGGGGAGGCGGTGTCCGGAGTGCGGGCGACGCCGGCGTCCAGGCCCTGGTCCTTGGCCCGCTTCATGTCGACGACGCCCCGGACGAACGCCTCGTTGAGACCATGGCCGACGAGGACGGTGTGCAACTCGTCGAGCGGCTGGCGTTCGTAGCGGACGGGGCGGCCGAGCTGTTCGGTCATGATGCGGGCCAGGTCGTTGGGGGACAGATCCTGCGGGCCGAGGACCGGGACGCTGTCGGTGCCGGTCCACGAGCGGTCCAGCAGCAGGCCGGCGGCTACGGCCGCGATGTCGGCGGTGGCGACGAGCGGGGCCTTGCGGTCGGCGTCGACGGAGTCGGTGAAGACGCCGTTCTCGCGGATCGAGGCGGACTCCTCCAGCAGGTTCTCGAAGAAGGACGGGTTGGCCAGGGCCCGGTAGGCGACGCCGCTGTCGGCGATGAGGTCGTCCATGGCGAGCGAGGCGGTGACGAGGCCGGCCCGGTCGGCGAGCGGGGTGCCGCGGCCGAGTGCGGAGACACCCACGACGTGGCCGACGCCGTGGGCGCCGAGCGCCCGCACGGCGGGGCGGGTGAACTCGCTGTAGGCGTCGTACGGGGTCAGGGTGGCGTCCGGGGGGACGAGCCAGAAGACGGCGTCCGCACCCTCGAAGGCCCGGTCGACGACCTCGGCGTCTCCGTGCGAGCCGGTGATCACTTCGACACGTCCTCGCACCGCGTCCGGAAGCCGGGCGGGATCGCGCACGATGACGCGCAGTTCCTCGCCCGCGGCCGGGGCGGAGTCCAGGAGGCGGCCGAGCAGGTGACGGCCGATGTTTCCGGTGGGAGCCGTAATGACGATCATGAAATCCTCCTGGGTCGTACGGGTGCGGTTCGCCCTCCATCCTGTTGAGGACCCCGGTGCTGCCACAATGGGAACATCGGCAAGGAATCATTGACTGAAGTGGAACAATGCTGGTGAACAGTCCGGATCCGGTCATCGACGCGAATCTCGCCGTCGCGCTGGACGCTCTGCTGGCCGAGCAGAGCGTCACCCGGGCCGCCGCACGTCTGCACACCTCGCCCGCCGCCATGAGTCGCACGCTCGCCCGGCTGCGCCGCGTCCTGCAGGATCCGCTGCTGGTGCGGGCCGGACAGACCATGGTCCCCACCCCACGTGCCCAGGCCCTGCGCGAGGAGGCCGCCACGGTGGTACGCGGCCTCCAGGCGCTGCTCGGCCCCGGCGCGAGCGTCGACCCCGCCACCCTGCGCAGCACCTTCACCCTCCAGGCCGCGGACCTGGTCGGCGCGGCCCTGGCCCCCGGACTGCTGCGACTGGCCCGGCTGGAGGCACCGGGGGTGTCGTTCCGGATCCGGGCCGAGGAGCTGGAGGCCGGGCCGGCCCTGCGCGACGGCCGGATCGACCTGGAGATCGGATCCATCGACCACGTGGACCCCGAGACCCGGGTCGAGGACCTGGTCGGCCTCCGCATGGTGGCCGCCGTCCGGCCCGGCCATCCGCTCACCGAAGGGCCGCTGACACCGGGCCGGCTCGCTGCCGCCGAACACGTCGCGGTCAGCCGCCGGGGCCGCTTCACCGGCCCCCTCGACACCGCCCTGGCGGAGCAGGGCCTCCATCGCCGGGTCGGCGTCGTCCTCCCCAGCCACCTGGCCGCGATGACCCTCGCCGCTCGCAGCGACATCGTCTGCCTCGTGCCCGCCGCACTCCCCGGCGCCGGCCCCTCGCCCCTCACCCGGGAGGCCGACGCCCTCGGACTGCACCTCCTGGACCTCCCCCTGGAGCTGCCACTACTGACCATCGCCATGGCCTGGCACCCCCGACACACGGCCGACGGAGCCCACCGCTGGCTCCGCGACTCCGTCCGACGCACCCTCCGCGCACCGGCGGCGGCCTCCGGGCTCACCACGGCGGACGCGGCCGGCCCCCGGTAGGGCGACACCGCCCCGGCCGGTGCGGACGCGGGCCTGGCGACGGCATGTCGGAGGCCGGGAGCAGGTCGAGGAGTCGGGCGCGGGCCGGGGAGTGGTCGGGCGGAGGCCGCGCGGACACCGCCGGTCGTCCGACCTCGACGGGCGGTGCTGGGACCCGCGAGGCCCCGGGGGTGGGGCTACTTGGCCGCGGCCCGGCGTTGGGCGGCGGCGAGCACCAGGGCGGCCGCGCAGGCCAGCAGCGTCGCCACGATCACCGCCGTCCAGCCGCGGCGGAAGCCGTCCAGCGCGTCCTGCGGCCCGTGCGGGGTGCCGATCAGGCTGACCGTCAGGGCTACGCCCACCACCGCGCCGATCTGCCGGGCCATCGTGGTGATCGCCGAGCCGGTGGCGAAGCGCGTGGGCGGCAGCGCCGCCGCGGCGGACCCGATGAGGGTGGGCAGGGTCAGTCCCACACCCAGGCCGGTGAGCAGCATCCCGGGCAGCAGTTCGGTGGCGTAGCCGGGCCGGACTCCGATCGCGACGGTCCACCAGCCGATGCCGGCGGCGAACAGCAGGGTGCCGAGCGCGGCCAGCCGTCCGGGGCCGAGCCTGCGCACCAGTGCGGCGCTGCCCAGGGCGACCGGCGGCACCAGCAGCGGTCCGGGGGCGATGGCGAGTCCGGTGCGCAGCGCCGAGTACCCCCAGGCCTGCTGGCACCACAGGACCGAGGTCAGCAGCATGCCGGCGAAGGCGAGGGTGAACAGCAGGGCTGCGGTGTTGGCGGCGGCGAAACTGGGCACCCGCAGCAGCGGCAGTTCGACGATGGGGGCGCGGTGGTGCGCCGAGCGGCGTAGGAACCAGGCCGTCAGCAGGGCGCCGGCGAGCATGCCGCCCAGGACTCGGGTCGAGCCCCAGCCCCAGTCGTCGCCCTTGACCAGGGCCACGGCGACGGCGGCGATGGCGGCGGTGAGCAGGACGGCGCCGAACAGGTCCGGCAGCGGTCCGCTCTCCCTGCCGCGAACCCTGGGCAGTACGCGGGCCCCCACGATGATGGCGGCGATGCCGACCGGGACGTTGGCGATGAACACCCAGCGCCAGTCGGCCTCGACCAGCAGTCCGCCGAGGACCGGTCCGAGCCCGGCGGCGATCCCGCCGATCGAGGCCCAGGCCCGGATGGCGCCGGGGCGTTCGGCCGGGGGAGTGGAGTCCAGCAGCAGGGCCAGTGAGGTGGGCATCAGCGCGGCCGCGCCCGCCGCCTGGACCACCCGGGCGGCGTCGAGCCAACCGACGGCCGGGGCGAGCGCGCAGAGCGCGGAGGCCGCGGTGAAGACGGCCAGTCCGGCGAGGAACACCTTCCGGTGGCCGATGCGGTCCGCCAGCCGTCCGGCGGGGACGAGCAGCGCGGCGAAGACGATGGCGTAGCCGTTCAGCACCCAGGACAGGGTGGTCAGGCTGCTGCCGTGGAAGTGCTGCTGCATCGCCGGGAGGGCGACGTTGACGATGAACAGGTCGAGGTTCGAGACGAAGACCGCGGCGGCGACCACCAGGAACGCGGCCCGGCGGTGGGGTTGGCCCTGTTCGGTCGGCGCGACTAGTGGGTTTGATATTCCAACTGTGTCCATGGCCCGGAACGCTAGCGGTAGTGAGTTTGAAAACGCAACCTCCTATGGCAGGCTGGTGGAGTGACCCCGCACACCGATGCCCAGCCCGCAGCCACCCACCCCGCTGCCGCCGCACTGCCGGGACGCCCCTGCTCCATCGCAGCCGCGCTGCACGTCCTCGGCGAGAAGTGGGCCCTGCTCGCGGTGCGCGAACTCTTCTACGGCAACCACCGGTTCGACCGGATCGCCCGCAACACCGGTGCCCCGCGCGACCGGCTCACCGCCCGCCTGCGCGCCCTGGAGGACGCGGGAGTGATCGAACGCCGCGCCTACAGCGAGCGCCCGCCGCGCTACGAGTACCACCTCACCGAGGCCGGCCGGGACCTCGCCCCGCTCACCCAGGCACTGCTCGCCTGGGGCGACCGCTGGCTGTCACCCGAACCGCCGGTGGTGCTGCGCCACCACCCGGACCACCCGGACCACCCCGGCCACCCGGACCACCCGTTGGACGCGGCCTGGACCTGCCGCACCTGCGGGACGGAGGTGCGCAGTCCGGACGTCAGCCTGGAGATCCACTCCCCGGGCTGGGACCGCCAGGGCCTCGTCGCCCCGAGCCCTGACGCGGGCGACCCCGTCTGACAGGAACGCGGTTCACGACCCGAGCCGAGGGGTCCAGGCGCCGCCCGGAGACTGACGGCGCGCCACCTGGGCTGCGACATGCTCCCCGATCGCTGCCGAGGCGTTCGAGTCTTCCCGACACCCGACGTACTGCTCCTGATCCACCACCGGGCGACACCACTCAGGGCTGCTGGACCGTCCCGGCCGGATGCCGCGCACGGCCCCCCGGCCGAGACGTCACCCTGGTGCAACGGCGGTACGGAAGGTGCTCAGCCGCGCCTCGTCCGGGCCCGGCACCCCGTCACCTGCCTTCCGTCACTGGGCGCGGCGAAGCTCCAGGTCCTTCCCGAGCTGGTCGAGCATGCTGGCCGGATTGTCGAAGTCGTAGCTCTCCAGGCCGCTCAGTTCGAGATCGAGACGCAGGGAGCGGAGCGCCAGGTTGCGTGCGCCGTAGAGCGTCGAAGGCTGCGCCCCGGTCCGGGCCCACTTCTTGCACTCGTGGCGTAGGAGCAGCACGGCGCCTCGCGTGGTGGCGTCCGCGCACATGCCGCCCGCCGAGTAGATCCACGCGTTGATCTCCTGCGCCACCTGCCCCGCGGTCTGGGCCGTCGTGGGTTCGGGGGCACTGTGGGAGAGCCTGCCGAGGATGCGGAAGATGTCCGGATAGGAGGCCAGGCGGGCCCGGAGCAGGTCGAGAGACCAGGTGACCTTGAACTCCTTGATCCATTTCCGCTGCTCCCGGCGTAGCTGCACGATGCTGATCAGGGCACCCGCTCCGGCCACGAGCAGTGCGACGATTCCGGAGACGATCGCAGACTCCACGGGTTCTCCCACGGCTGGCGGGCAGTCCTGCCCGGATGAATGAGAGTGCGCCGAAGCCGGCCTCCGGCAGTTCGATTGCAGCAGGCACAGTTCCCTGTTTGGAGGTCAACTTGTCACAATCCGATTGCAGTTGACTGCTCCACCTGCCGTCGGGGCTCGCGGCCGCCGGCCGGCCGGGGCGATCACCGCACGTCGACCAGCGGCATCGGGGCGTGCGGCCGGTCCGGGAGTCGGCGCAGGTGCTCGGCAGCCGTGGCCGCCTCCGGGCTGTGCGGGAACCTCTCGATGATCTGCTGCCAGATGTCCCGGGCCCGGTTGAGGTCGTCCACGCGACGCTGCCGTTCGGGGCGGCTGCCGTTGGCACCGGCCGCGCGGGCTTCCAGGCTCAGGGCGAGGTGCGCCCATTCCCCCGATTTGCCGCGCGAGGTGTCGAGGGCGGCCTCGAAGTGGGCGATCGCCTCGTCGAACCGTGCCCGACGGTAGGCGATCCAGCCGCAGGCGTCCTCGCAGTCGGCGAGTTGGCCGGAGTCCAGCCGGGCACGCCGGGCCCGCTGCAGCGCGCCCTCGGCCAGCAGGTTCGCCTGGTCCAGCCGGGTGCCCTGGTCGGCGAGGTACTGGGCCTGCCGCATCGTCAGCATGACCATCCGGGCCCGCAACGGCATCTCGTCGTCGGTGCCCCTGCTGCGGGCCAGCTCGTGGGCGCAGGCCGTGCCGGCGTCCTCCAGGGCCTGCACCACGGCCTCCGGGCACTCCTCCTCGGCCAGCAGTTCGGCGAGCCGGTCATGCCGCCGGGCGTCACCCGGGCAGCTGCCGCCGGCGGCCAGGGCGGCCCGCAGCGCGACGACGGCGTCCTTGGTCCGGCCGAGCAGGTGCAGCACCTCCGCCTCCTCCTCCTGCACGCCGGCGTCGAAGGCACGGTGCGGTCCCGGCTCCCGGGTGATGACGGCCAGCTCGTGCAGGGCCCTTTCGAGCAGCCGCCGTCGCTCCTCGCCGCTCCTCGTCTCCGCCTGCTGCCGGTAGGTGGCGGCGAGTTGGCACCGGGCGCGGTCCCGCTCGGCGCCGACCTGGAGGAGTTCGACGAGCCGTCGCAGGTGCTGCTCGGCCAGCTCGTACTGGGCGAGTTCGCGGTAGACGCCGGCCAGGGTGAAGCGGGGATAGGCGTACAGCGGGGCGAGGCGCAGCGCGTCCTGGCAGTCGGGTACGGCGTCGGAGGCCCGGCCCTTCGCCGCGTACACCTGTCCCCGTCCGGCGAGTGCGCGGGCGTGGGTGGGCAGGTTCGGGGGCTCGCCGACGAGTTCGATGACCTCGGAGCCGGTCTCGATGGTCATGCTGAGCGGCTGCCGTTCGAGTGCCAGCGTGTAGGCGTCGATCGCGGCCTGGTGCAGCCGGGCCGCCTCGGGCCGGTGCCAGACACCTCGCTGCGAGTCGCCGAGGGCCGCCTGTATCTCGGCATGTTCCACCCGCCACAGCAACGGCCTCGGCACGTCGCCGGGCAACTCGGTGGCGACCGCCTCATGCAGGCAGTCGGCGGCCCGCGCCAGATGCCGCCGCTCCACCTCCGACGCACTGTGCGCGGTGGCCAGTTGGAGGTGCAACAGCCCCAGCTGCCGGGAGACCAGTCGCAGTTCCGGCAGCTCGACGGACCACGTGTCGCGCAGGTGCTCGATCTCCGAGACGGCCGCTCCCAGCCGCGCCCGGTTGGCCGACCGGTCGAGATCGCTGGCGGCCGCGTTGGCGCGCGCCCAGGCCCGCACCCAGCGCTCGCGGGGTCTGCGGTCGGGGTCCGCGTGCGGATCCGGCTCGGCGAGCAGGTCCTCGTCGCTCAGATCCGGCAGGTGGGCGTAGTACGCGGTGCCGGGCACGATCGCCCGGCCCGTCCGGCGGGCCGGCGGCGAGCTCTCCAGGTCCGCGACGAACGCGCTCACGGAACTGCGCAGGTGGGTGTCCTCCGGGTGCTGCGTGAGCGCGATTCCGGCCAGGCCCAGGGCTCCGACGACGTCCTGCTCGCACCGGCGGGCCCGGGCGAGCATCAGCCAGGGCTCGGGGTCGTCCGGGTCCTGGTGCGCGGCCACGGTGAAGGCACCGGTCGCGGTCTCCTCACTCCACCGGAGTCCCGAGGTGATGTGTGCCATCGCCTTCAGGGCGTTGGGCTGCCGGGGATCCATGGTCAGGGCACTGAGATACCGGCTCAGTGCCTCGTCCCGGTAGTCCCGGCCCTCGGCGGAATCCTCGATCAGCCTGCCGATCCTGGCCTCGATCTCGCCGGTGTTCGCCCCCCACTTCAGCGCGGCCTGCTGATGGCGCTCGGCCCTGGCCAGGTGCCGTGCCCGGCCGCGGACGGATCGCAGCCGCGCCAGCTCCCGCTCGCACTCGGCCTGCTCCAGGCAGACGCTCGCGATGCGATCGGCCACCGGCCGCACGCCCGCCTCCTCGCCACCGGCGACCAGGCGACGGGCCCGTTCGTCGAAGAGGTACTCCGTCGCACGCCGCAGCAGCCGATTGGCCTCCGACACCTCGGCGAGGACCTGCCGCCGTCGGGCCCTGCCCCTGCGCACGGCGCGGCTGCGGGCCTGGCGCAGCAGGGCCAGGCCGAGCCAGTACGCGGCGAGCGTCCGTTCCCTGGGCTGGTCCGCACCGACCTCGGCGGCCCGGGCCGACTGCACCGCCTGCGCGAGCAGGAGATCCCGGCGGTCGACGTCCTGCTCGCGCGCGGCCCGGTCGAGGTAGGTCCTGGTCAGCTGGAAGCGGGCGGGCGCTAGATCGGGATCGAGGTCGATCGCCTGCCGCCAGAGCCGGCTGGCCGCGTTCTCGGTGGCGGGCGAGACGGGCAACCCGATGGCCGCGCGGACCCGGTCCTGCTCGCTCTTGACCGTCCCCAGGTTGTGGTACGCGGCGGCGTACCGCGGACTGTGCACCAGCGCGGCCCGAAAGTGCTGCTCCGCGCGGTCGAGGTACTGGAGATCGCCCTCGTGCAGGAAGTGGTCGTAGCATTCGAGGCCGTCGACGAGCATCTCGAAGCTGTGCACGTCGGCGCCGACGGCGTGGCCCTTGGGCTGCTCCAGCTGGATCCGGTGCGCCAGCTCGCGCGCCAGGACGGCCCCCGCCCGGCACGGGTCTCCGTCGACCTCGGTCTGTGCGGTCCAGCTCTGGCCCCTGCCGCCGGACTTGGCGGCCACCGCGACCAGCATGCCCTGGTTCTGCACCAGGGACCCCTGCATGGCCTGCCCGAGCAGGCGCGCGAACAGCGTCAGCACCGCTCCGACCTGGAGCTTGAACGGCCCCAGGGCCACCGTGCCCACCTCCGTGGGCTTGATCTCGGCGCCCAGCCCCGCCGCCGCGACCCCCGTCCGGAACGGCACCCTCGACAGCGTGACCAGCATCGTCTCGCCGCGCCCGCTGGCCGGGTTGAGCACATCGGCGGGCTGGTGGAACGGCTCCTGCGTCACCAGGTCGCGAATTCGTCCGAGTTCACGGTCGAGGAGCTCGGCGAAGCCGACCGCGACCTGTTCCACGTCGTCCCGCCCGGCCCCGCCGACCAGGTTCCGGAACGGGAGGATGCGGACGGTGCGGAAGCCGCGCAGGCTGACCGCGATCAGGAACACCCCGAGCAGCAGCGCCAGCACGGCGGGCAGCGTCCCGCGCCAGTGGGCCGCGCGGTCGACGATCCCGGCCAGGGAGAGCCCGAACAGCGTCATACCGAGGAACAGGACGATCAGCTTGCCCCCGAAAGCCCAGCGGAACAGTTGGATCAGTCGGCGCAAACGCCTCGCACCGTAAGGGGGCCACGACCACAGTAAGCGGACCGTCTCTCGCCGCAGGTGCTTGATCGAGGGCATGAGCTGCTCCTCTCGCCACTGCTTCCCTTCAAGCCTCTCCCCGCGGCCCCGGGCCCGTCAATCATTCCGTCTGACGGGAAACGACCCTCACAGGCGGTGACGGACACGCGGCCCGCACGGCTGCCGGAGAAGGGCCCCGGCCGGTGTCCCGCCCCCGGAGGAGCCGGGGGAGGGGGCCGGGTGCGGCTGCCGGAGCCGGTGCACGCGACGCGCCCGTGGCGACGCCGCCTCGAAGCCGCGTCACGTCGAGGAGGGGTGCCGACTGCCCGCCGCTCACTTGTCGACGAGCACGATGTCCTCGATGTCGCGGGTGAGCTTCACGGTGTTGTCGGTGACCGTGACGATGTGCTGGAGGCCCCTGACGGATTCCTCCTGCTCGGGAACGTGGAACTCCTCGCCCTCGCCGGCGAGGTAGGCCGGGAAGCAGTTCAGCGACGGGCCGAAGAGGCGGATGTAGTCGGCGAGGCGCCGGAAGAGCTTCGGCAGGATCACCAGGTCGGTGGTGATCGAGGACAGGCCGGTGACGGTCGCCCCGGTCCTGGTCGCGTCCTTGGCCCAGACGCTGCCCGGGACCGCCGAGGTCCGCGCCTGCTTGGCCGTGTCGGCCATGTCGAGGCGCAGTTCCTGCGGAAGGTTGGTGTAGAAGGTGGGGTAGACGAGGCCGCGGCTGAGCAGGTGGTGGTTGGCGCTCTGGTTCACGAGGTTCACGTCGACGTCGATCCGATCGCCGTCCTTGGTGCCCGAGGGCAGCGGCCCCCGGCCGGCCATGGCGATACAGCGGCCGTAGGTGTCGGCGCCGCCGGCGAGGACGTAGCCGGGCACGGTCTCGGGAGTGGAGGCGGTGACCTTCTCGTCCTCGCCCTGGACGACGGTGGTGAATCCGAGCCACTTGAGCAGCTCGTCCCGGGCGGAGTGGGCTCCGTCGTCCAGCGGCTGGTTCACGAAGTCCGGCCCGACGCCCTGGTAGTGGGTCTCCAGCGCGTCGATGCCGTCCAGGCGCAGTTTGCCGCCGCCGCGGCTGTTCCGCGCCACCCGGTTCCTGCCGGGGACGTCGCACCAGAAGCCCGGGTCCTGGGGGGTGAAGTGGAGGGTGTCACCGTCCGGTTGGGTGCCCAGGATGCGGTACGTCCCCTTGATGAGCAGCATCGGCATGGCTGCCTCCCGTCGCTAGACTGCGACTCATTGTGAGTCCGTTCGTACGCAAACCCTAGGACCGGCTTCCGGCGAGTCGGTGGGCGGTCGGCGTGGCGTGTCACGGAGGATCCATACCTGACGTGCCGTCATCAGGCGCGCGGCCGGCTTCCATCGGGGCCTCGTTCGAGTCGAGCCGGGGGAGCCGCAGACGGAGGCCGCCCTGGTTCCGCCCCTGCCGGCGCTCAGCGGGAGACGCCGCCGGCGCGGGCGAGGGCGGTCATGGCGGCACGGGTCTTGGACTCCTGGCGGTCGGAGACGTGGAGGCCGCGCTCGCGCAGTGTCCGGGTGAGCAGCGCCTGTGTGGCGGAGGCCTCCGCGGGGCCGGTGCGGATGGAGAGTTCGAGGAAACGCAGGCCCTCGTCGCCGACGCTCCAGAGTTCGGCTGTGACCGGGTGGATCAGGTCCCGCAGGGAGGGCTTCCACTGGACGGAGTCGATCGGGCCGAGCGCGAGCAGGTCCTTCAGCCGGTCGGAGCCGAAGCCCGAGCGGTCGAGCAGGTCGCGCTGCTCGTCGGTCAGTTCGGGCTGGTTCGACTGCTCGTCGTCGGCGGTCGGCCGACGGTAGTCCCCGTCCGCCTTCAACGAGGCGGCCCAGACGCGGGTGCGGCCGGTCCAGTCCTCCTCGATCGTGAACTCCCATTCCCCCTGCTCCTGCGGCGTCTGCCAACCGGCCGGCAGCCGGTCGCGGTCGCAGGGACGGAGCTTCACCGTCAGATCGTCCTTGTCCGACTTCTTGGCCTTCCGCAGGCGGATCACCAGTCCGTCGTCGAGCAGCGGCAGTTCGACCCCGCCGTTGACGTGCCGCGGACTGTCCCAGAAGTGGATGGTGCGGTGTTTTCCCTCGTCGGGGTCCAGCTCCAGGGTCTCGCAGGCGGCCTCGGTCGCCTCGCCCGACACGGTGACCTTGATCTCGACGTCCGCGTTCTCGACAGTGTGCGCCATGCACCCCTTATCCCGTCCGGAGGGTGCTCGCGCAACGACCGTCGCTCGGGACACCGGACATGGCCACACGATCGGAGGAGAGGGCGCGGCCGGTCGGGTGACGAACGGTCGGGCCGCCGCGGCAGCGTGCGGACGCCGTGCGGAACACGCTGAGAGCGGTCGCTGTCGCTGTCGTCGAGCACGAGACGCGGGATCGGTGAACGCACGCCTGGCGGACGGGACGGCCGGCGCCACGGAGGGCTTCGGCCGCCGCGCCGACCCGGTGCACGTTCCCGGTCCGAGCACTACTCGCCGAGCGCGAGCCGGACTCCGAAGCCCACCACCACCGTGCCGGTGACCCGGTCCAGCAGCCGCTGGGCCTGCGGCTTGCGGATCCAGCCGCGGACCACCCGGGTGAAGGCGATCAGCACGGCGGACCAGGCCAGCCCCAGGGCGATGTGGATGCAGGTCAGCAGCAGGCCCGTGGTGAGGTGCGGGGCGCCCGGCGGGATGAACTGCGGCAGCAGGGCGACGTAGAAGGCACCCATCTTCGGATTGAGCAGGTTCGTCAGCGTGCCCTGACGCCAGCCGCCGGCCAGGGTGTCCTGGACCGCCACCCCGGCGGCCTCGTCCGGTTCGTGCAGGGCCGTCCGCCTGCGCCAGGTGTTGAGGACCATCCGGGCCCCCGTCCAGAGCAGGTAGCAGGCGCCCACCCAGCGCAGCACCTCGTACGCCAGGTGCGAGGCGGTGAGCAGGGCCGTGATGCCGAGCGAGGTGAAGGCGCCCCAGACCAGCGTGCCGGTCTGGATGCCGAGGACGACGCCCCAGGCCCGGCGGCGGCGCCCGAGTGCCGAGGTGCGCAGGATCAACGCGGTGTCCAGGCCAGGCGTGAGAGTCAGGAGACCGACGACCAGAGTGAAGGACCACAGTGCGGTGCTGAATGCCATGGGCACTCAGCCTATCGGTGCGGATCTCCCACCGGTGCAGCGCCCCTGCAGCCGGCCACCCCCGGCGGTACGGTGACCGCCGGCCGCTGGAGCGACGGATCCCGGGGGAAGGCGTCACCTGCTGTTTCGCACGCGGCAGTCGTGGGTCGCCCGGGGCCCGGGACGCTGTGGGGCAGGAAATCCTTCGGTTCACGCCTGAGGAGGGATCTTCATTTCCCGGGGGTCGCACCGCAGGATTTCCTGTCTGCCGGCGAAGCCTGGCCGGGGGCCGGGGGCCGGGGGCCGGGGGCAGGCGGTGGGGCGGTGACGAGCCGGCCCGGGTAGCGCAGGAACAGGGGATGACGAGCGGAGCCGTGACGGCCCCTTCGATTCCAGTCGTCCGCATCAGTACCAGACTCGGCAGCCCGCCTCCGAGCGACTCCACTGCCACCGTTCCGCCGTCGCGGACGTGAGCGGCATGCCGTGGACGAAGGCACAGGATCGGGCATTCGGCTGTGCCGGGCTCACGATGTCGCCGAGACATGGCAGCGCCCGAGTCGGTCGGGTGGTCGTCGTTCGAGACCGGGGGCTTGCCTGCGCTGCCCACCTGGACGACTGGGCACGACCGGATCGGAACGGAATGAACACCAGGCTTCGACGTAGGTCGGAGCCGACGGCAGAAGGGTTATGACACCTCGAATATGCTCATTCCATGACGGTGTCGAGTACCTTCACGCATCCTCGCTGGGGACTCCAGTTCCACTGGTGGGCGGTAGATCCGCTCGGCCGAGTCGGTTTGTTCTACTCCGCGTTCGGCCCGGTGCCCTCGGCGGCGAACGCCCATGAAAGGGCCCTGGATGAGGCGACGGCCTGGGCCAGGTCGCGGTATCCGGAGTGGTTCGATGCGGGGTGCGTGGCGGATGACTGTCCGCAGCACTGCGTCGTCGAGCTGGCACGGGCGCCCTATCTGTTCATCTGGGACGAGGAGTACGACGATCGCTACACGCGATACGGCGTGCCGACGCAGCCGCTCTTGGTGTCCGAGCTGCCTGCGGCACCGGCCGCTGCCGTGCGGCTCGTCGAGGTCGACTTTCCCTTCGACCAGGCCGCACGGATCGACCTGGGATACCCCAGAGGCCGAGAGGTCCTGTCGGCTTCGGCGCTCACCCCCTGGACGTCCTGCCAACGGCATCCGGACGGGCCGAGCCGCACACCGTAGGCGAGCTTCGGCGCCTCGTGAAGTCGATCCACTCCGCCGTGTGACGCTGCTAGCGTGGAGCGTCCAGGTCCGCCCGTCAGGCGCCGCCCTCCTTCCGGAACCGCTTGGCGAGCGCCGGGTCCGACTCCCACCACAGGCCCTGCCCCTGCCCACCGGACTCACCGGCGGGTTCGGCGGCTCGGGTGCTCCGGAGTTCGGGGGCGACTTCAGCCCGTACCCGGAACATCAGACCGGGGACGGCGTGGAACAGGGCGCCGGTCAGCAGGACGGCTGCCACCGCGTAGATCGCGGGGACCGCGATGCCGGCCAGGAGCGGGAGCAGTATCGCGACGGCCAGTCCGGTGCTGCGGGAGGTGACCAGGACTTCCCGGCCCTCGACCACCTCCACGGTCACCGTGTTGGAGCGGGTGCCGTCCTTGGCGGTGACCCGCACCGTGTGGGCGCCGGCGGCCACCGGGAACCGCGCGGTGCTCCCGTGCCCGACCTGGCCGACCCTTGCCCCGTCGACGGTCACGCCGAAGGCGCCCCTCGCCCGGCGGATCCCCGGCGGCTCCGCATGCACCACGACCGTCCCGGTCATCAGCCCCCCATGTGATGATCATGTGTGAAGTGGCGCCCATCATAGGGGCGATGATCGCGTTCCGCGCTCAGCGGGTCGGCCCTGCATGACGGTGCGGGTGGCGTCGTCGTCTGCCGTGGTGATGCGTCCGGGACGGCCACCTGCCGGTGGTTGTCACCGGAGGCGTTCCCGTGCTGCCCGCTCGATGCCGCCCCGACCGGCCCCTGCGCCGATCCGGCCTGCACCTACGCCGGCGTTTGCGCCTCGGCATCCGCCTCGTACGCGGCACGCGCCTCCAGCAGGTGGGCGAGGTGCTCACGGGTCCAGGCACAGGTGACGTCCATCGGCCCGAGCAGCGAGCGGCCGAGCGGCGTCAGCCCGTACTCGACGCGTGGCGGGTTCTCGGCGTACTCGGTGCGGCTGACGGCGCCGTCGCGTTCCATCGCGCGCAGCGACTCGGTGAGCACCTTGGCCGTGATCCCGTGCAGCGGCACCTTGAGTTCGGAGAAGCGGCGCGGGCCGCCCTCCAGGCAGCGCATGATCTTCCAGGACCACTTCCTGCTGCCCAGCACCGGCACCGCTTCGACCGGGCAGGACGGGTCGAAGAAGTCCGGGGTCAGCGGTTCGATCGCGGTCTGCGTCATGCCTGCGACGGTAGCCGACCGGCCAGCCGGGGCGGCGCCGATATCGTTGAAGTAACCGGCACCTCCCGGTCTACCGTCTCGGCAACGGCGGGCGACAGCGCCCCCGTTCGGAACGAGCAGGCAGGGGCGATCGTGAGCAGCAACACCACCGTCGACATCAACCGGACCGTGGCAGACGTCGTGGTCTTCGGCGCGGGCGGGCAGGTCGGTCGGGCCGTCGTCGCCGAGGCCCGCGAGCGCGGCCTGACCGTCACCGCGGCCGTCCGGGACGAGGCCCGCCACGCGGACCTCGTCGCAGAAGGGGTCGCGCTCGTGCGCTGCGACGTGACCGACGCCGACGCGGTGGCGGCCGTCGCCGCCGGGCACCGGCTCGCGGTGAGCTCCGTCTACACGCCGGACGTCCCCTCGCAGGAGTTCTACCGCGCCGCCACCACCGCCCTCGCCGACGGGCTCGGTCGAGCCGCCACCGGCCGGCTGGTCAGCATCGGCGTCGCGACCACGCTGGAGACCGCACCGGGCGTCCGTGTGCTCGACGCCCCCGAGTTCCCGGACGCGCACCGGACGTTCTCGCTCGGCCACGCCGTCGCCCTGGACGTGCTGCGCGCCGTCGGCCCCGCCCTGGACTGGGTGGTCGTCACCCCGCCCCTCGACCTCGACCGGACGGCCCCGCGCACCGGCCGCTACCGGTCCGGCGGCCCGCAGGTCCTCGGTACCCGGATCGCCCAAGCCGACCTCGCCGTGGCCGTGGTCGACGAGCTCACCGAGCCCCGCCACCACCGTGAGCAGATCGCCGTGGCCGAGTAGAGCGGCGGCACGGGGGCGTTGTCGGTACCGGGGCGTTGTCGGTACGGGGGGAGGGAAGCTGATCAGGCGCGGCCCGGGCGCCGGCCGCCCACCTGCTCGACCGGGCGGTCGCACTCCGGCAGCCGCTCGGCTGCGAGGTGCACGCGACCGTGCCGGAGGTGTTCCCGCACGGTCGCGAAGGGGTACGGGGGATTGCGCCGGTCATCTGTCGGAAGGTGCGGCTGCGGGGCACCCGGTGGGGCTGCCGAGTTGCCGCGAATGAGGGAGCGCTCCCATTCGTGGCCGATCACGGCGGCGGATGATCGAGAAAACTGCTCGCGCGTCAGGGATTACGCCGGGGCCGCCGCTTGGCTACGCTCTACCCCGATCGCGGGAGCGCTCCCACGACCATCTCGACCGTCCTGGATTCTCTCCCACCCGAGAGCACGCGGAGACACCAATGAGCACCCCCGAGCCCGTCCGGCACGCCGTTCCCTCCCCCGGAGGCCGCGCCGCCGAAGCGCAGCCCCCAGCATCCCGGCGCGGCCGCACCGCCCTGCTGGCACTGGCCGCCGGAGCCGCGGCCGGAGCAATGCTGCTCGCCACCCAGACCGGCGCCGGCGCCGCCGTCCAGGGCAGCCTGGCCGGCGGAACCCAGTTCTACAAGGACCCGGCCTCCCAGGTCGTCAAGTGGGTCGCCGCCAACCCGAACGACTCCCGCACCTCCGTGATCTCCAAGCGCGTGGCCAGCCAGCCGCAGGGCATCTGGTTCGCCAACTACCGCCCCGACACCGTCACGTCGGATGTCCGGACGATCACCACGGCGGCCGCCGGGGCAGGTCAGGTACCGGTGCTGGTGGTCTACGAGATCCCGAACCGCGACTGCGGCGGTGCCTCCGCCGGCGGCGCCCCCGACCTCGCCTCGTACGACGCGTGGGTGGGCAAGTTCGCGGCCGGCCTCGGCAGCGGCCCCTCGCTGATCGTCCTGGAGCCGGACTCGATCGCCCTCACCACCTGCCTGTCCGCCCAGCAGCAGAGCGACCGCTTCGCCTCCCTCTCGCGGGCCGGCGCCACCATCCACGCCGCCGCCCCCAACGCGAAGGTCTACCTGGACGGCGGCCACTCCACCTGGAACAGCGCCGCCACGCAGGCCGACCGACTGCGCAGCGCCGGCATCCTGGCCAACGCCAACGGCTTCTTCACCAACGTCTCCAACTTCAACACCACGGCAGGCGAGGTCGGTTACAGCAAGTCGGTGCTGTCCGCCCTCGGCAACCCCGGCAACCTGCACGCCGTCATCGACACCAGCCGCAACGGCAACGGCCCGGCGGGCGGCGGCGCCTGGTGCGATCCGGCCGGCCGCGCGATCGGCAACTACCCGACCGCCGCCACCGGTGACGCCTCGATCGACGCCTTCCTCTGGGTGAAGCCCCCGGGTGAGGCCGACGGCTGCGCCGCCGCCGCGGGCACCTTCTCGGCGGACGTCGCCTACCAGTTGGCCGCCAACGCACCGGACCCGAGCCCTCAGCCGACGGCGACGCCCACCGCCACGCCCACCGCCACGGTGACCCCGACGCCGACCGCGACGCCCACGGCGACCGCGACCCCGACGGCGACCCCGACCGCGACGGCCACGCCGACGGCCGGTACCGCCGCCTGCTCGATCGCGTACCGGACCAACTCGTGGAGCACCGGCTTCACCGCCGACGTCACGGTCAAGAACACCGGCACGGCCCCGATCAGCAGCTGGACCCTCAAGTGGACCTACGGCGGCGACCAGAAGGTCACCGGCTTCTGGAACACCAAGATCACCCAGTCGGGTGCGACCGTCACCGCCACCGACCTCGGCTACAACGGCACCCTCGCCGCAGGCGCCTCGACCGGCTTCGGCTTCCAGGGCACCTACAGCGCCGCCAACCCCACTCCCACCGCGTTCACCCTGAACGGATCTGCCTGCACGACTGTCTGACGCAGAATCAGTGAACGCCGCCGCCGACCGGGGACCGTCCGGTCGGCGGCGGCATCATGTCGGGGGACCGGACCGGACCGGACCGGACCGGGTGCCCGGGTGCGGACTCCGACGCCGTCCAAGGGCTATGTCCCGTTCGGACCGCGCTGCTCGGCCTCGGTGCGTTCGACCGACTGCTTGCTCCTCATCGTGGCGTGGCGGTCGTCCTCCAGGACTCGGCGCCGCCGTTCGAGGGTGTCCCGGGCCAGGGCGTGGTCCGCCTGCGTCTCGCCCAGGTCGGCCAGTTGGAGGCTGAGGTCCTCGGGACGAAGTTCCCCCCCGGGGGCCCAGTCCCAGTGGTCCAGCTCGGTGGTGTGCCCGGCGTCTTCCAGATGCCAGGCCAGCCATTCCGCCCAGGCCCGGTCCGGCCCGGCATGGCTGATGAAGAAGTCCACCTGCCGCTGCCCGCGCTCGTCGCCCATCCAGCCTCCCCGCCCGACGCCACTGCTCGAACCGTCTTACGCCACCGGACCTTCCGTTGCCAGCAGGGCCTGCGGCGACTGACAGGCTGGCATTCCCCTACCTATCGGCCCGTTGCGAACCGGTGCCAGGCATGGGTGCATCCGCCGGCGCAGAACCGCTCCCGGCGGCGTTTGTCGGCCACTCCGAGCAGGGCCACCAGCAACCGGAATGCCTTCACCCGCTCGTCCTGCGGTAGGTTGATGATCTTTGTCAGCTGTGCCGGCAGCTGCCCGCGCGTGATCAGGACCGCCGGAGTATGGGTCGGCCGGATACCGGCCACACGGACGCTCTCGGGGCCGTCCTCCACCGTCGCGCGGGCCTGGATGCAGAACCCGCTCAGGTCCCGCAGGACCTCGAACTGCTCGTCGGCGGCGAGTCCCTCGAACCACTCGACACCCCGGACGAGCGGACGCAGTCCCTGCGCGAGCTCGTTCAGTCCGACCGTGCGTTCGTCCATCCACCCACTCCACGATTCAGTTCGGGCCGGCACCTGTGCAGGGTATCGAAGCAGCTCGCGAGGCATCCTTCCTCGGGAGCGGCCCAGACGGTGAGGTCGAACGAACGGTCAACGCTCTCGTTTCCGCGTCACTGTCGCTGCGGCCCGGCTGTGGCTCCGCCCGTGAGACCTTCCGGATCACATCTCCTCGGCGAAGCGCAGGACGGGGCGGTTGGCGGAGGTGTACTCGTCCGCGATGTTGAACACGCTGGCACAGCGAGGACATTCGGCCTTCCCGAAGAGAAGGGCGATTCCCGCGGCGAGCGCTTCCTCCCCGTCGCGGACGGCCGTCTCGTACATCCAGCGTCCAGTGCCGGAGAGCTCCTGGTGGGATGCCGGCCGCAGGTCGCGCCGGTCCACGTCCCCCAGGTTCCAGTCCCGTATCGCCGAATGATGTCCGTAGTCGCCGATCGCGATGGTCACCTCCACGAGGCAGTGGGGGCAGTTCACCTCGTAGAAGTCGTCGGTGCAGTCGCCCAGGACGGCGCTCCAGTGGTACTGCCCCTTGGCCGCGAGCGCGGCGCAGAAGCTCGCGAGGTAGTCGGTCGGCCGTGATTGCAGATGGCGGGTCAGCAGCCCGTCGAACTCGGCGATCGCACCGGCACAGGCCGCCAGCAGATCGTCGCAGCCGTGGGCTCCGGCCGCGCGCTGCACGATTGTTCCGGCCAGTCCACGCGCCTGTTCGCTCCTCCGGGCAAGTCGTACCAAGCGCGGGAAGGCCGCGAAGCTGGCGGGAAAGAGGAGGTCGTGCTCAAGACACAGCCGGTATCCCAACTCCTCCCAGGCCTCGGCGTCGTCCTCGCCTTCCACCCGGTCCAGAAGTCCAGGAACGCGATCGACATCCCCGTAGCAGTCCCGCATCCGCGCCCAGTTCACCACGTAGGCATTCAATCGCCTTCAGGTAGCCCAGGTGAACAGCCCTGCAATCCATCGGACAGGCCCCAGGAGCGTTCGGGGTTGTCATCGTGCCTCTCCCCGGTCTGCCGGGCGCTGCCGGCTACGGACCTCTCCAGCCTCGTTCGAGCGGGAGGCGGCACTGTGGCCTCCCAGCCATGCCCGTCGGCCGCGGCGGAACGAAGGTGAGAGCAAGTTGTTCCGGCACACCGGCACAGTCGTCTGCCTGGCCACCTGGCCACCTGACGGCCTGACCGCCTGACCGCCGGACCACGAGCGATCACCGAAGCCGGCCCGTACCGCGGCGGACCGCGGGGCGGGCCGGGCCGGCGCGCTCGTACCGACGTCCGACCGCAGGCGGCACCGGCGTGGCAGTCACGGACCGCCGGGGCCCGCCCTGCGGACCTTCCCAAGGAGGCCCTTCATGTCCACCAGGTCCCCGCTCACGGTCGCCGTCGGCGACTGGAGCGCCCGGCACCGCAAGACCGCCGTCCTCGGCTGGCTGCTCTTCGTCGTCCTGGCCACGACGCTCGGCAGCATGGCCGGCAGCCGCAGCATCACCGACGCCGACAACGGGGTCGGCGAGTCCGGGCGGGCCGTACGCGCCCTGGCTGCGGCCGGGCTGGCGCAGCCCGCCGCGGAGTCCGTGCTCGTCCAGGCCGACGGCTTCGGCGCCACCGACCCGCGTTTCCACGCGATCGTGGACGCCACCGTCGCCGCCGTCACCGCGACGGGCCGGGTCGACGCGGTGCAGAGCCCCTACACCAGCGGTGCGGTGTCCGCCGACGGGCACTCCGCGCTGGTGGCCTTCGTGATGACCGGTGACCCCGACACGGCGGGTGACCGGGTGCAGCCGGTCCTCGACGCGGTCACCGAGGTCCAGCGGGCGCATCCCGACGCGCTGGTCGTCGAGTACGGCACGGCCGGGGCGCAGAAGTCGTTCAACGACGTCTTCGCCTCCGACTTCGCCGGCGCGGAGTGGACGGCGGTGCCGCTGGCGCTCGGCATCCTGCTGGTGGTCTTCGGCGCCGCGGTCGCCGCCGTGCTGCCGGTCGTGCTGGCCGTCACCGCCTTCATGGGCGCCTTCGGCCTGGTCGCGCTGACCACCCGGTTCATCCCGACCAGCAACGACGCGACCTCCGTGATGCTGCTGGTGGGCCTCGCGGTCGGCGTCGACTACTGCCTGTTCTACCTCGTCCGCGAGCGCGAGGAGCGTCGTGCCGGACACGATCCGCAGACCGCGCTGCGTACCGCCGCGGCGACCTCGGGCCACTCGGTCCTGGTCTCCGGCCTGACGGTGACGGCCGCCATGGCCGGGCTGTTCCTGACCGGGATCGCCGACATGCGGGCCATGGCCGTGTCCACCATCGTGGTGGTGCTGGTCGCGGTGCTCGGCTCGCTGACCGTGCTGCCCGCGCTGCTGTCGATGCTGGGCGACCGGGTCGACCGGCTGCAGGCGCCGCTGATCGGCCGGATGCGCCGCACCGCCCCCGAGGGCGGCGGCCGACTGTGGGCGCCGCTGCTGCGCCGGGTGCTGGCCCGGCCGCTGGCCTTCGCCCTTGCCGCCACCGTCGCACTGCTGGCCCTAGCGGTGCCGGTGGCGGGCATGAGGACCGCCTCGCTGACGGCCGCCCAGGAACTGCCCGCCGACAACCCGGTGGTGCACAACGGGGAGCTGATCGCCCGCGCCTTCTCCGGCAGCCCGCTGCCGGCCACCGTCGTCGTCCGCACTCCCGACCCCCGGGGCCCTGCGGTGACCGAGGCCTTCACGCGGTTCCGGCAGGCCGCGCTGGCCACCGGCAGGCTGCACGAGCCGATCACCGAGACCGCGTACCCGGACAAGGGCCTGGTGGTGATCTCGGTGGTGCTCGACGGCGCCGGGACCGACGCGCCGAGCGTCGCCGCGCTCAAGGCGCTGCGCGGTGAGGTGATCCCGGCGACCCTCGCCGCGGTGGACGGGGCCGAGGTCGACGTCGCCGGAGCCACCGCGGCCTCGGTGGACTTCAGCGACCGGCTCTCCCGCAGCGCCCTTCCGGTCTTCGCCTTCGTCCTGACCCTGGCCTTCGTGCTGATGCTGGTCGCGTTCCGGTCCGTGGTGGTGGCGATCACCGCCGCCGTGCTCAACCTGCTCTCGGTCGGTGCCGCGTACGGCGCGCTGACGCTGGTCTTCCAGCACGGCTTCGCCGCGTCGCTGATCGGCGCGCGCACGGTCGGCGCGATCTCGTCCTGGTTGCCGCTGTTCCTCTTCGTCATCCTGTTCGGCCTGAGCATGGACTACCACGTGTTCGTGGTCTCCCGGATCAAGGAGGGCCACGACCACGGCCTGGACACCCGCACCGCGATCGCCCGCGGGATCGGCAGCACGGCCGGGGTCGTCAGCAGCGCCGCACTGATCATGGTCGGCGTCTTCGCCATCTTCGGCGCGCTCTCGGTCACCTCGTTGAAGGAGGTCGGCGTCGGCCTCGCGGTCGCGGTGCTGATAGACGCCACCGTGATCCGCGGGGTGTTGCTGCCCGCCGTCATGGCACTGCTGGGCGAACGCAACTGGCGGCGCGCCGACCGCCACCTCGGCCCGCCACCCGCGGCGCGGGTGCAGGACCCGGCGAGCCCCACGGTCGTCGTCGGCTCGGGCTGAGCCGCTGTCGGGATCCGCGTGCTCCACGGCGCCGACCGACCGTCCCCGCGCCGCCGCGCACGGGGGCGGTCGGCCCCGTCCGGGCGTCCGAATCATGAGATCTTCATGCGCCGACCATTGCACTCTCATGGCGGACTGCTTCGCCTGTCACTGTCGGTCGCCCCGGCCGGAATGTGACAGTTGCGGCGTCGGAGAACTCGACACACCCTCAAGCCCGGACGCGTCTCGGGTAGACAGTCGATGGAGGAACAATGGAGATCGGGATTCTGGGGCCCCTGTCGGCCGAAGTGAACGGCCGTTCGGTTGTTCCCAGCGCCGGCAAGCCGCGCCAGGTGCTGGCCCTGCTCGCGGTCTACGCCAACCAGGTCGTCCCCGTCCCCACCCTGATCGAGGAGATCTGGGGCAGCAACATCCCCAGGAGCTCGCTCACCACCCTGCAGACCTACATCCTCCAGCTGCGTCGACTGCTCTCCGCCGCGTACGGCGGGGACAACCCGGGCGTCGCCAAGGGCATCCTCGTCACCCGGCACCGCGGGTACCTGCTGGAGCTCCAGCCGGGCGCCGTCGACGTCCAGCGGTACGACCGGCTGGTCGCCGAGGGACATGCGCTCTTCCACGCCGGGGAGGACGCCGAGGCGGTGCGCCTGTTCACCCGGGCGCTCGGCCTGTGGCGCAGCGTGCCCGGCCTGGTGGACGTGCCGGTCGGCTCGGTCCTGGAGATCGAGCTCGCCCGCCTCGAGGAGAGCCGGCTGGGCGTGCTGGAGTGCCGCATCGAGGCGGAGCTGAGACTCGGCCGCCACGCTGAACTGCTCACCGAACTGGTCGAGCTGACGGCACGTCATCCGTTGAACGAGCAGTTGCACGCCCAGTGCATGACGGCGTTCTACCGGTCGGGCAAGCAGTGGCGGTCGCTGGAGATCTACCAGCGGTTGCGCCACCGGATCGTCGAGGAGCTGGGCATCGAGCCGTGCGCCGGCCTGCAGCGGCTGCATCAGGCCATCCTCTCCGCCGATCCGAGCCTCGACGCGACGGACCTGCGGGAGCGCCCGCTGCTGGAGATGTTCGCGGCCTGACCGCAGGCGCCGCGGCAGCCGCCGTGTCAGGGACGGCGGCGGTCGCGGCGGCTGCGGCGGTCGCGGTTCGGGACCGCCACCGCTTCGCAGGCCGCCGTGCGCGCGGCTCCGCCGCCACCCGCCCACCCCGGAACCCGCGACCCGGGCACCGAAAGGACTTCCATGGCAGACGCAGCGCGACTCTCCACCGCGCACGGGGTCGACCTCCTCCTGGACGCCAACAGCGCCTTCGGCCTGCTCGTCGACCTGGCCGTCTGGCCGCAGCTGTTTCCCGCGGTGATCCACACCGAACTGCTGGAAGAGGTCGGGACCCGCCAGCTGGGCCGGATCTGGTCCGTCGCGGACGGGTGCCCCCGGATGTGGGCCTCGGCCCGGACCCTGGACTGGGACCGGCGCAGCATCGGCTTCCGGCGGCTCGGGTCCGTCGACCCGCCCGCCTTCGTCAGCGGGGAGTGGCGGGTCGTGGACCGCGGCAACGGCCGCTGCCGGGTGATGCTGCGCCAGGACTCGACCGCCGAGGTCGCGAGCCGTGCCAAGGAGGCGGTGCTGAGGGAGCAGCTCGGCGCCGCGAGTGTGGAGCAGTTGCAGGCGCTGGGCGTGTCCGTGCACACCGGCTCGGTCCACGCCGACCTGCAGATCTCGGTGGCCTCGACGGCCCTGCTGCCCGGCGGCTCCGCGGGGCGGGCGATCGCCCTGTGCGAGCAGGAGGCGCTGTGGCGACGGCTGCCGCTGGCCGGCGCGCGTGTCCGTGCGGAGAGCGGCCCGTGGGTCGCGGACGGCCATCGGGTGACGTGCGTCGATCTCGGCCCGGCGGAGCCGGAGGACCGCCGCCCGGCCCGCCGGATCATGCAGATCGCCCCCTTCGGCGCGCACGAGCTCGTCTTCAAGGAGCTGGACCCGCCACCCTCCGTCGCCGCGCACACCGGCCGCTGGACGGCGGATCCGACGGGCCCGGGGAGTGTCGCGGTGACCGTGCGCCGCGTCGTCACCCTGGACGCGGTGGGGCTGTTCGCCCAGTTCGGACCGGATGTGACGCTGCCTCGGGCCAGGGAGCAGCTGCGGGCGGCGATCCTGGCCGAGGACGCGCTGCTGCTGGAGGGACTGCGGGACGCGGCCCCCGGGACCGGCGGGGGGCGCTCGTGAGGCGGGCGCTCCGGCTCTGCCGCCGCCTGCTGTTCGCCGTCCTGGACGGGCTGGCCGTCCTGGGGGCGATGAGCACCCTGGTACCTCCCGGCGACTGGCAGGGCAGTTTCACGGCCGGCCTCCCCGCCGCCCCGCGCCGCCTGCGCGGGCCCGCCACCGGGCACCCGGAGAGTGTCTGCGCGGATGTCCCGCTGTCCGAGACCGAGTCGCACCTCGCGGCGCAGCTCGTCGAACTCACCGCCCTGTGGCCGGTGCTCCGGCGGGGCCCCGACGGACCCTAGGGCGTGCCCGGTCCGGCGCGAGCCGCGCTCCAGCGGGCTGGCGCAGAGTGGCACGGCCGGATCCGTCTCCGGCCCGGGGCCCCCGGATCCGCTCACCGCAGAGGTTCGCATGATCTCCGAGAACACCTTCATCCGCATCGTCCGCGACGACCTGTCCCTGCCGCTGAACGGCATCGACCTGTCGGCAGGGCTCCCCGCCGAGGCCAGGGTCACCTGGGACTCGCTGCACGTGCTGCGGCTGGTCGCCGCGGTGGAGAAGGAGACCGGGGTCCGCCTCCCGGTCGGCCCGCTGCTGGCGGACAAGCGCATCAGCGCGATCTACGGCGCCCTGTCCGCGTCGGCCTGAGCGCAGAGCCTGCCCCCACCAGGAAGGAAGCTGACATGTCCGACCAGTTGACGGTCCCGACCTCGGCCGTCGAGGGCATCGGGACCTCGGCCCACGGTCTGCCGACCATCCACGCGGCGTTCGCCGCGCGGACCGCCGAGTGCCCGGAGGCGACCGCGATCGTCTTCCGCGGCGAAGCCATCAGCTACCGCACGCTCGACGCCGCGGCGGGCGAGTACGCGGCCCGGTTGGCCGAGTTCGGGGTCGGCCCCGGCGACGTGGTGCCGGTGCGACTGCCGCGCTCCGCGCAGCAGGCCGCGGTGCTGCTCGCCGTACTGGCGACCGGTGCGGCCTACGCCGCCTTCGACCACCGCTGGCCCGCCGAGCGCGTGGCCGGGCTGCTGGACCGGATACAGCCGAAGGTCCTCGTCTCGGACGCCCCGGTCGAGGGCCCGGCCGTGCCGCGCTGGCAGCCGCCCGCGGAGCCGCTGACGGCTGCCACCGGACGCGGCGGCCGGACCGGCCCCGTCGTCGTCGGCCCGGCCGACCCGGCCTGCGTCTTCTTCACCTCCGGCACCACCGGCGTGCCGAAGGGCGTGCTCTCCCCGCACTCGGCCACCACCCGCCTGTTCGGCGCGGACGGGCTGCCGGGCTACGCGCGGGGACGGGCCACCCTGCAGGCGGCGCCCTGTGCCTGGGACGCGTTCAGCCTGGAGCTGTGGGGCATGCTCACCTCCGGCGGGACGGTCGTGATCTGCGAGGACGACTACCTGCTGCCGGGCGTGCTGCGCGACGCCGTCGCGGACCACGGCGTGACCACGGTGTTCCTCACCACCTCCCTGTTCAACCTGTTCGTGGACATGGACCCGGACTGCTTCGCGGGCATGCGCGAGGTGTACACCGGCGGCGAACGCCACTCCGTCGCGCACGTCGGGCGCTTCCTGGCCCGGCATCCGGAGATCCGCCTCTTCAACGCCTACGGCCCGGTCGAGGACTGCATCTTCGCCACCACGCACGAGCTCGGGACGGACGACCTGGCCACCCCGGGCGGGTTGCCGATCGGCACGCCCGTCGCCGCCACCGAGGTGTTCGTACTGGCGGGGGAGAGCGTCGCCGCCACCGGCGAGGAGGGCGAGATCTGCATCGGCGGCGCCGGGCTCGCGATCGGCTACCTGGGCCTGCCGGAGCTGACCGAGGAGAAGTTCCCGACCCTGCTGCTGGACGGCCGCCCGGTGCGCGTCTACCGGACCGGCGACCTGGGCCTGGTGGACGGGAGCGGGGTGCTGCACTACCGCGGCCGGTCCGACCGGCAGGTGAAGGTCCGCGGCTACCGGATCGAACTCGGTGAGATCGAGGCCGCGGCCGTCCACACCCCCGGGATCGGCCGCGCCGTGGCCGTTCCGGTCCCCGGCACCACCGCGGCCTGGGCGCGGATCGCCCTCTTCTACACGGTCGCCGGCACCGGCGTCACCGCCGAGGAGACGCCGGCCGAGGACGCCACGCCGGAGGACCCGGCGGGGCTGGCCACGACGCTCGCCGTCGCGCTGCCCGCCTACCTGGTACCGGAGGTCGTCCGGGTGGTCGCCGGGTTCCCGATGACGCCCAACGGCAAGATCGACGAGAGGGCGCTGCTCGCCACCCTGGACTGAGAGCGGGAGGCCCTGAGCCCGCGCGGACGGCGGCGCGCCCCGGTCCC